>JAAYQV010000147.1 GCA_012519065.1 Phytoplasma sp. | reverse complement strand
GTTCAAAAGATAAAGTTAAGGTAGACAAGATCTTAACCATTACTAAAGGACTTAATTTTGAAACAGGTAAACAAAAACTAGTGATGGATATCTATGTTGAAATGAATCAACCAACGAAAGGCAATCATCAATATCTCTATATCGATAACTATAGCATTTCTCCATGTGTCTATTCAAAATATAAAGGGCATCCACAAAATGCCTCAATGGCAACAAGAGAAGTCAATGATTACATCAAAAAAAATGAACTCAATCCAATAGGACCAGTTCATCAAGTCATGCTTATTGACAAAAAAAGTAAGAAGAAACAAAAGAATAATGAAGTAACACTTGAAGTTTACGTTCAAGTAAGTTAATACTATGGGTAACTCATCACAAGTTTATGGTGGCGTGGGATCATCAATCAGAAGTATCATATAAGTTAGCTGATCGCTAACAATCTTGACTACATGTAACATCTATATGAGAAAATGATTGAAGATAAAAGAAAATACGTGATAGAATAAGAGGTGAAATAACAATGACATACGCAATGACATTAGACAACTCATGGGAACTCATGAGTGAAGATGAAATGTATGAAGTGAATGGTGGGATGACAGTTTCTGAACTTGCGTTAATTATTGATGTTGGACTAATAACCGCAAGTTTTGTTATTGGTGCAGTTTCAATCGCACAAAGTTCTTGGACTGCTGCAAAAATCTCAAGAGGATTAATAAGAAATGTTTTAACAAAAGTAGCGTTAAGCTCACTTAAGAGTATGATAAGTCCTTTTTTAAGTTTTATTGGAATAGCTGCTAAGTATACTACTTTGATTTTAGGGACAGCTACGGCTTTAGGTGGTGCGTTATTTAACTGGACTATAGGTGGGTTTATAGCCAATGTGTTAGATTTTAATAATGATGGAATAGTTTTTAATTAAAGGAGGATCGTGATGATTGCAAAATACATATTGTTTTTTTATCCATTAGTTGTATTAGTAGTATTTTTAATTTCTTTAAAGATGAAAAGATTCAAATGGTTGACAAACAATAACTTGAAAAATGGTAGGATGACTAATTACTTATTATTGAATTTTCCAGCTATTATATTATGTCTTATACTAGTGATTATTACTGATGGAATCTTAAACAAAATATATATAATTACATCTCCATTGTTATATATTGGAATAGCAAGTCTTACAGTGAATACAATTAATAACAAAAGAATTGCTAAAGATGTAAATAAGAGTAATTCTGCAATTTTTATCTCATCTAATGAAGGAGATTCAAATTAACTAAAAAATACTAGGCAGTATACAAAAACGAAATAAAAAGGTCTGCGAAGATATGAGTGTATAAAGCACTGAAGAACTTTATCAGACCTTTTTTTCATCAATACAAAGAGTAAAATATTTACTCTAAGTAATTAAAATAATAGAATCCATGATTTCATTTGCAAGTTCAAAAAATAAGGTTAAGGTAGACAAAGTTTTAACTATCACCAAAGGTCTTAACTTTGAGACAGGTAAACAAAAGCTAGTGATCGATATCTATGTGGTGATGAATCAACCGACCAAAGGCAATCATCAATATCTATATATCGATAACTATACTAACACCATTATGATAAAGATAATACGTGATAGAATAAGAGGTGAAAGAATATGTCATACACAATGATATTAGATAATTCTTGGGAGTTAATGACTGAGGATGAAATGTATGATGTGAATGGTGGATTATTTGGATGGTCAAGTGATAAGTTTATTAAAAACTTAAATGGACTTTTCAGCGGAGTAAGAGAAAATATGCCTGCTGGTATAGGGGTTATCTTAAGTTCTTTAATTAGTGCAGCAAAAATAGGTTATAGTACAGATTTACCACTATTTCCTAAGTTGTCCGCTGCTGTAGCTGCTATTCCTATACCAGGATTTAGAGTGATTGCAGCAACATTACTTGTAGCGGGTGTGGGACTCTTTACATCAATGGGATACTTTAGAATGTTCTATTAATTTAAGTCTATAGTTAAATACCTACGGTCTAAAATTAAACTGTAGGTATTTAACAACATGAGGGGATAGCAAATATGGTAATTGTATATATATTTGTAATAATGATATTAAGTATTACAACGCATGAATTAATTCATCTTTTACTTTTTAAAATAAAGCGTATTAAAGTAATATCTTTAGGTATATTATTTTTTAATATTACTAATAAAAAGATTAGCTTTTC
>JAAYQV010000146.1 GCA_012519065.1 Phytoplasma sp. | reverse complement strand
TTCTTTATTTTCTCTATGAGCTTTGGGAGCAACTTTCATCCCTCCACCAAAATAAGGCGCATTCATCACGCTAATGAACCAGGCATTAGGTATGTTGTAATTAACACCATCAATCGTTATATCCACTTCAAATTTTTTACTTTTAATAAATGACTTAAAAGCTAGTCTCATATAGTTAAAACGATTTTTTGGTTTGGTCAATCGATTGACCTCATAACAAACCATCCCATCAAGCCCTACACCAACACCATTTAAAAAATAAATGGCTTTGTTATGATTTACTTTAACTTTAGGTAAGTTAAATAAATATTTTTTTATATCTACTAATTTCCCTTTTTGTTTAAGACTACGATAAAAATCATTCCCTGTCCCTGAACGATATAAAAAAACCTTAGGCCTAATTTCTAGTCCTTGTATACTGTTTGCGATACGATGAAGTGTTCCGTCTCCGCCAACAATATAGATATAATCTTCTTCATGATAATGATCTAGAAATTTTTCTACTTCTTTAATTTCAAGCAAACTACGAATGTCTGCTGTAATATTTTTTTTCTTAAGTTTTTTTTGAAGTTTTATTGATTCATTAACCGTTTTACCATTATTTGATAGTGGATTAACTAAAATAATATGCATATCATCATCACCTTATTAGTTTAAAACAACGATGCCTGTTTTTCTTCTTCCTCTTTTAATGATAACATATTTTTCAAAAAGAGCGTTCTCTTTAGTAATGATAAGTTCTGAATCTTGCGTTTTTTCATCAAATAACGAGATTGCATTGTTATGAATGAATTCCCTTGCTTCTCTATTAGAGGTTGCTAGTTTTAATTCTTTTAATGCTTCTAGTAATGAAATTTCATTATCCACTTCTATTTTATCTAATGTTTGTGCAACTAATTCAAAGTCTTTTTCTTCTAAGTGATTAAAGTCTCCTGTAAAGATTGCCTCTGATACTTTTTGTGCTTGTAAGAATGCTTCTTCTCCGTGTATGAGTGTTACTACTTCTTTAGCTAGAATTTTTTGAGCTGATCTTTTTTCAGGTTCATTTTTTAATTCTACTTCAAGGTTTAAAATTTCCTCTTTTGTTAACAGTGTTAATGATTTTAAATATGAGACAACATCTTCATCATTTGTATTGATAAAGTATTGGTAAATCTCATATGGGGATGTGTATTCTTTTTTTAACCATAAAGCGCCACTTTCGCTTTTACCAAATTTTTGTCCGTCTGCTTTTAATAAAAGTGGGGAACTCATACCTAAAGCATCATTTTCGCCTTCAAATTTTCTAATTAACTCTAAACCACTTGTAATATTTCCCCATTGATCTGAGCCACCAAATTGTAACATCACTTGGTGATTTTTATATAAGTGATGGAAGTCTATAGCTTGTAAAATAGTATATGAAAATTCTGTGAAAGAAATTCCGGTTTCAAGCCTTTTTGCTATTGTATCTTTAGCAAGCATATAGTTAATATTAAAATGTTTCCCGTAGTCTCTTAAAAACGTAATGATATTAATTTGTGATAACCAATCATAGTTATTTACAAACTCTGCTTTTTCTCCTAAAAAGCTTTCTAATTGTTCTTTAATAGCATTTGCATTATGTAACGATTGTTCTAAGGTAAGTAACTTTCTTTCTGTAGTTTCTCTTGGATCCCCAATTAAACCTGTTGCACCTCCAACTAAAACAACTGGTATATGACCATGTTTTTGTAGATACATCATTCTTACAATTTGGACCATGTGTCCAATAGTTAGTGAATCTGCTGTTGGGTCAAATCCACAATAAAATTTAATTTTTTTATGATCTAGCGCTTCTTTAACTTTTTCTTCGTTGCTGATATCTTTGATCATGCCACGCCATTTTAATTCTTCAAATAATGACATTTCTTTTCCCTCTTTCCTTCTATAAATATAAAAAAGTCCTTAGAAAAAATCTAAGGACGAATAATTTCGCGGTACCACCTTAGTTCTAATATGTGTTCATATTAGCACTCACTTTTTTAATTGTCTCCATTAGTGTAATTCACTTAAGTTCCTTGCTTTGTTTCCATCAACCACAAAGTTTCTTTTTTTACCAGAAAGTAAGCTACTGTCTAACTTCACCGACGATTAACTTTTATACTAAATAAAGTATAACATATCTTTATTTTTTTTTAAACCATTATGTTGTTTTTCGTACCATAATATGATGCGGCAAAATCACTCTAATGTTTTCCACTTCTTGTTGTTTCATTAATTTAGTTAATAATCTCATGGATACAGCCCCAATGTCATACACAGGAATATCTAATGAGGTTAACTGTGGTCTAACTAAGACTGAGTATTTAGTGTTTTGGAAACTTGCTACTTTAAGTTCTTCTGGAACTTTTTTTCCATTGTCTAATGCAGTATTCATAAATGAAATAGCAATAGAATCTCTTACCCCAATAGCTCCATCCACTTTTTTATCTTCAAAGAAGGTTTCAAAGTGCGGTCTATTAACTGTGATATCCCCACTTGTTCTAATGACTTTTGGCTCTAAGTTGGCCTCTTTCATAGCTTTAGTATAGCCTTCTTCTTTTTTATCGTTTACTGAATAACGTCTTGCTGTTGATAGTAAATATAATTCTTTTGCTCCTTTTTCAATTAACTTTTTAGTCAACTCATATCCTGCTTTGACATAGTCAATAGAAACGGTTGGAACACTTGGATCATTAGTTACTACGTTTGCAAAAACAAAAGGAATGTCATTTTCTGTAAACATACGTTTAATTAAGTCTACATCTTTATCATTTAATTCATCGTTTAAATATAAAACTCCGTCTACTTGTTCTGCTACAATATCTTGTAACGCATCTAATACGTCTTTGTTTTCTAATATTGGAAATATTTTTATTGAGTATTTATACTGTTCTGCAATATCAGAAATACCACCTAGCATTTGTGCTACAGATGCTCTGGTTATATCAGAAATAACTACACCTACCGTAGTTGTTTTTCTGCTTGCTAATCCTCTTGCAATCACATTTGGTCTATAGCCTAATTCTTTAATTACTTTTAAAACTCTTTGTCTGGTTTCTTCTTTTACCTTTTCTGGGTTATTTAAAACTCTTGATACTGTAGCTAAGGAAACTCCTGCAGCTCCAGCAACATCATAAATAGTTGCACTACTCATATCTTTCACCTCACTGAATCACTATCATTATATCATATAATGTAAGGGCATTCAATAATTATGAAAGTTTTTTCATTTTCTTACAAAAGGCTTTTTTAAAGGCTTTTTTTGTCTTTTTTAAAAAATAAAAAAGTCCTATTAAGGACTTTAATATTAAACTCTTCTTTCTTTAATTCTAGCTGCTTTAGCAGATAGAGAACGAATGTAGTTAAGTTTAGCACGACGTACGATTCCGTAACGAGCTACTTCAATTTTATCAATTGATGGTGAATGAACTGGGAAAGTTCTTTCTACCCCTACACCGTATGAAACTTTACGTACTGTAAATGTTTCTGAAACTCCGCCACCTTGGCGTTTGATAACTAAACCTTCAAATAACTGGATACGCTCACGTGCACCCTCTTTAATTTTTACATAAACTCTAACTGTATCCCCAGCGTTGAAACTTGGGATGTCTTCTTTTAAGTATTGTTTAGTAATTGCATCAAGCAATTGTTGACCTTTTAATTTAGACATTTTTACACTCTCCTATGATCAATGTTCTTATCTGTCACGATAGCGGACCATTGTCTTATTTTTTAAATTCTTCTTTTATTTTTTTTAATATTTTTTCTTCTTCTGTTGTTAGATTCTTTTTTTCTAACATATCAGGCCTTTTAATAAAGGTTGTTTTTAAACTTTCTTCTTGGCGCCATTTTCTAATATTCTCATGGTGTCCTGAGAGTAATATACTTGGAACTTTATGTTCCTTATAATTCTCTGGTTTAGTATACTGAGGATATTTAAGAAGACCATTTTGATGTGAATCTTCTAGATAAGATTCTGGGTTGATAACTCCTGGAAGTAATCGTGTCACAGCATCTGATATGATCATTGCTGCTAACTCTCCTCCAGTTAAAACATAATCACCGATGGATACTTCATAGTCTACATATTCTAAGATTCTAGCATCCACACCTTCATAATGTCCACATAAAATAATTAAGTGTTCTTCATTAAAAGCATAGTTTGTTGCCATTGTTTGATTGAATACTTCCCCTTGTGGTGAAAGAAATATCACTTTACTCTTATCTGTTTTTATTTTTTCTAGACATTCATAAAATGGTGGGAAAGTCATAAGCATACCTGCGCCGCCGCCATAAGGCGTGTCATCAATTTGCTTATGTTTATTTAAGCTATATTCTCTTAGATCATGTATTCTAATTTCAATTTTCCCTTTTTCGATTGCTCTTTTTATGATAGATGTTTCTAAAAAGCGATCAAAGAAGTTAGGGAATATTGTAATGATATCTATAATCATTTAATCAATCCTTCAATTGGGGTAATTACGATTTTCTCATTTGTAACTTCTTTGATGAAGTTTTCTACAAATGGAATTAAATTTCTCCTATTACCATCTTTAACTTCAATTAAATGGCCATGAGGAACTTCAATAATATCAGAAGTAATACCTAAGTATTCCCCTTTATCAGTATAAACTTTAGTCCCAATTAGTTCTTGATAGTGATATGTGTCTTCTTCCTTAATTTCATATGGTTCATCACTATATATGGGTGTTCCTTTTAATCTTTCCACATCATTTATGGTGTTAAATCCTTCAAATTTTATTAATAAAAACTTGTTTTGATCTCTCACACTTTGAATTTTATAAGTCTGATCATTAATGATCACTACCTTACCTTTTTCAAATCTATTAAAATCTGTTTCAGATATTATTTTAAGTTCTCCACGAACGCCATGCGTATTAGCAATCATTCCTATTCTATACATTTAGAAAACTCTCTTAAAAGGCATCTATTTCAAGATGAACTCTTTTGCCTTCCTTTGAGGCTCCAGCATAAATAATCGTTCTAATAGCACTTGCTATTTTTCCGCCTTTTCCGATAACTCTACCTAAGTCATCTTCATGGACGATGAGCTGAATATTTATGTTTTGTTCATCTTCAGATAAGATTTTAACTAAAACTGCATCCGGGTGAACCACTAATGGCTGGGTAATTGTTTTCACTAAACTTTCAAAGTTTATTGCCATTATTCATTTCCCCCTTCTTATTTGATGTTGTATTTTTTAAATAAGCTTTTTACCGTTTGTGTTGGTTGAGCTCCATTATCTAACCATTTTTGTACTTTATCTTGTTGGAAGTTAACTACTCCTTCGATTGGTTCATAAGTTCCTAAAATTTCTAAGAATTTACCGTCTCTTGGTTTGCTTGATTCACTTGCAACAATACGATAAAATGGTCTTTTGTGTGCTCCAAAGCGTTGTAAACGAATTTTTACTGCCATTTATTTCCACTCTCTTTCTTTTTTTATTCCTTTTATATTGTATCATATTTATAGATACTGTCAAGTATTTTTTCTTGACAGTCTGTATTTCTATAAAAAAGAGTCTTTAAAAGACTCATATGTTGACATTTTCATCGTAAAATAGTGATTCTTTGACGCTTTTAAATCCTTTAACGTTTTGAAGTTGTTTTAAAAGTTCTTTTTCCCCTTTGGAAACATCACAATAGACAATGGCATATTTTTGTTTTTTAGATACATAAACTAAATTAAGATCCATAGTCGCTAATTTTTTAGGGACATCTTTGCCAAAATATTCCACGATGTATTGCATTCTATTAATTCGCATGACATCCACCGCCTTTTTCTTTTAAAAGTCCTAGTTCATTGGGCTTTTTTATGTTATTAGAAATTATTTCTGTTATTTGTTTGATGAAAAGATTTAATTCCTTTTGAATTTCTTGTTCTAATTTAAAATATTGGATAACTTCACTTTTTTCATATAATACTTTTTTTGCCTCACTTAGTTTCTTTACAGTTTCTAAGTAATCTGGATGATATTTTCCACCCTCATCTAAGATTGTGTAATACTTTTCTTTCCACGTATTAAATGTTTGGATTAAAGTAGGGTACTTTTCTTCAATTGTTTTTTCTAGTTGCTTATATTGACGATACTTCAGACTATGTTTTATTTCATCTGCAATTTTATACGCTTGGATTATATATTCTGTCATAGGCTTTTCACCTCTTTAATCCATTATATCACATTAGAATATATCATTTCTATTGAATTCTTTGTATTCCCCGACACTTAAATTGGATAAATCTAGATGACCTATTTTAATTCTTTTAAGTTTGATCACTTCATAGCCTACTGAGGAAAACATTCTTTTTACTTGGTGAAACTTACCTTCATCAATAGTAATGTAAATAAGATCTTTTTGATATTCTAGTTTTAGCGCTTTTGCAAGATAAGTCTCATTTTTTCCATCTTTAATTTCAACACCCTTTAATAATTGATTAATGATTTCTTCTTGGTATGATTTATCTAGCTTTACCTCATATACTTTAGGTATTTTTTTGTTAGGATGCGTTATTTTTTGAACAAGTTTTCCATCTGTTGTTAAAATAAGTAAACCTTCAGTATCCCAATCTAATCTACCTGCAATTTTAAAGTCAAATCGGTCATAAGGTGCTTTAATTAAGTTAATTACTGATGGATATCTTTCATCTTTATTAGATGATATATATCCTTGTGGCTTATATAATATGATATCAATTGGTTCTTTATAAAAAACTTTTTGACCATTCATATGAACTTCACATACTAATGGATCGATTTTATGTCTACCACTTTTAGCAATCACTCCATTGACAGTAACAAGTCCTTGTTTAATCATCTTTTCAACTTCAGAGCGGCTGCCATATTTAAGTTGACTTAAAAATTGGTCTAATCGTTTCATATTTTTCTCCTTTTGATATATAATATTTATGAGGTGTTTATAATGATCACAATGAAAGATATAATTAGAGAAGGCCATCCTACCCTTACTACTAAAGCAAAGAACGTTTCTTTCCCTATGAGTTTAGAAGATAAAAAGTTAGCCTTTGATTTGTTACAGTATGTGATAAATTCTCAAGATGAGGAAATATCAAAAAAATATGATTTAAGACCAGGCGTTGGTTTAGCTGCGCCTCAAATTAATGTTTCAAAAAGAATGTTTGCTATGCATTTTCATGATTTTGATGGGCGTTTGTATAGTTATGTTATCATCAACCCAGTCATTAAAAGAACGAGTGAAGATATTACTTATCTTCCAGATGGGGAAGGCTGTTTAAGCATCGATAGAGCTACTAAAGGGGTTACGCCTAGATTTTATGAAATAAAAATTGAAGGGTTTCAGTTTAACTTTAAAACACAGTTGCCTGTGCCTATTAAATTAACTTTATCTGGATATCCAGCTATTGTTTTCCAACATGAGTTTGATCATTTAGATGGTGTTTTATTCACAGATAAGTTATATGAAACTTTAGATAATGCAGAGCCTTTATATACCATAGAGGATGCCGAATAAATGATAAGGATTGAATGAATCAATCCTTTTTTTATTTAAATACTTTTTCTAAAACTTGTAGTTGATTATCAATGATATCTTTTAATTCTAAAGTGCCAATTTTCTCTTCTAAGGCATCTTTAGCATTTCTATTAATCTTATATTTTTTTGATAATTTCTTAAAAAAGTTTACTTTTTCTGTTTTGTCTATCAACTCTAATAAATTGGTGTCTAATTCAACGATACCATTGTATTTATCTCTTAGAAAACTTTTGAAAATTTCTAGGAGTTTAAGTTCCCCATACCCTATAAGTACTGGAATATTTTTTCTTATATCCGCAACTCTTAATACTTTAATATATGGCTTTAAGATGCGATAAGATGTTAATAATGATTCATCGTTTTTATAAAGATGAATGGTGTCAAAAATCATGCCAATTTCTGTTTTCTTAAACTGCTTTAATAAATAAACATATGCATTGGATTTAATGCCTAAAGTTGGTTTGATAACCAACTCTATTTTATATTTTTTGGCAATATCTATGTAGTCTCTAACTTTATTTTCTAAAAATTCACATTCTGTGATGATATCTTTAACTTTAGGTATCTCAAAAAGAATATGAATTGCTTTTAGTTCTTTAGCTTTTTGAACTTCTATTTCAAAAAGATGAAGATTTTGATCGTGTATTTCATCGTTGTATAAATCATAACTTTTAATATTTGAATCATAATTAATAACTTTAATTTGATGATTTCTAACCAGTTCTTTAAGTTCGTTGATTTCTTCAACGACATTTCTTAAGGATATGTTTTTATGATTAATTTCTTCTAATATATTAAATTGTTCTACAATAGGTAAGTTGGTTTGATCTAAAAATGTAGTAATCATTAACATCAATCCCTCCAATGATGCATCAATATACTTCCTGCAACACTTACGTTAAGGCTTTCTACTTTCTTGGTTTCTATTTTAACTGGATAGTCTGATATGTCTTTAACTTCTTGGCTAATACCGCTACCTTCATTGCCTAAGACTAAAGCTAGTTTTTCTATTTTGCTTGGTATTTTTCCTTGGTTGTCGTGAGCATCTGCATATAAGATGGTATATGATGATTTTTTAAGTTCTTCAATAAAATCGATGATATTTCCTCTTTGAATATAAACATCAAAGATAGATCCCTGTGAGGCTCTAATGGTTTTTTCATTATAAATATCTGCTGATTTATAACTTAAATAAACATGATCAAAACCAAATGCTGATGCGCTTCTTAATAGCGCGCCAACATTAGACGGGTCTTGAACATCTTCTAATATAAGTACTTTAGAACTATTAATTTTTATTTGGTTTTTTTTACATAATGCTACTGAGTCAAACATTGTTTCTGTTTGATTTAATTCTTTCATCAATTCTTTATCGATAAGAGTTCCTTCTTTACTAGGATCGATAGTGAAAATTTCAATGATGCTATTATTTTCTTTAGCTTTTGATATTAAATGGTCTCCATAGACTAAAAATTCATCGTAGGCATCACGATATTTTTTGGTTTTTAGTTTTTTCATTTTTTTAAATGTTTTATTATCTTTAGATGTAATCACTTTTGCTTACCTTCTTCTTTGAAATTTTGAATTGCTTCTTTAACATCAAAACCAAAGTCAGCAATATTAAATTCTAAATCTGGTGTAATGTAAATAGTTTGAATACCAGAGATTGCTTCTTCTAATAAAGGATTATAATCAAATTTTTCTTCTTCTTTTAAAGCATCTACAATCGTTGGTTTAATGATTGGTCTTTTTGGAACATAGATGCTGCAACAATCATTAAATGGTCTAATAGAAATATCAAACGCATCAATCTTTTTAGAAATATTGATGATATCTTGTTTATCATATGTTATCAAAGGTCTTAAAATAGGTATATTAGTTACGTTTTCTACTGTTTTAATACTTTGTAGTGTTTGACTTGCCACTTGTCCTACAGACTCACCATTGATGATACATAGAATATCTTTTTGATTGGCATATCTTTCTGCTAATCGATACATCATTCGTCTCATGATATTAATGATATATGGATCTGAAACATTTTTTAAAATTTCTTCATGAAGTTTTGTAAATGGCACTAAATGAAGTTTAATTTTATTATTAGGCATATAATAGCTAAGTTTCTTAGCTAAATCAATCACTTTTTGGACTGATTCTAAAGGTGTTAGCGGCGTTGATTCATAATGCATTAATTCAATGGTAATGCCTTGTTTAATGGCTAGATATCCTGAAACAGGAGAGTCAATCCCTCCACTTAACATTAATAACCCTTTTCCACCAATACCTACAGGAAATCCACCCATTGCCTTAATAACACCAAAATATAAATAAGTTGCTTCTTTTCTTAATTCGATATGTAACGTCATTTTTGGGTTTTTAACATCTACTTTTAAGCGATTATCAAAATGCTTTAGTAGCCTTGGAGCAATCTGTTGTGTGATTTCTTGGCTTGTTAAAGGATATAATTTATCAGCTCTTTTAGTTTCTATTTTAAATGTTGTTGGTTCATTGACTTCATTTTCTATGATTTCAATGGCGGTTTTTAAGATGTCTTCTAAATCATTTGTTGTGGTATATACATAACTATATGATTGGATACCTGAAACATATGATAAACGTTTTTCGACTTGGTCTTTATTTTCTTCATTAAACATGATATAAATACGATCATGTCTAAAATCAAATTCAACGTCTAGATCTTTTAGTTTTTCTTTAATTAATTTTCTTACTTGTTTGATAAAAGCAAGTTTGTTTTTTCCTTTTAATACTAAATCGCCAAAGCGAATTAAAATTGTTTTATTGTTCATTTCATTATCACCATTTATATTTTAACACATTTACAATTGTTTTATCTTTTCTCTCGTTGTTTTTCTTCTTTTTGTGTTCTCTATTTTATGTTTATAATTGACAAATTCCTATTTTTAATATACAATAACATATGTTGGTAAAAAAGCAGGCGAAATCCAAATTATGTCAACATCCCTACTCTATAGGAGCTCTAAGTACCCTTACTGCTTTAAGGCGAAAAGGAAATCGGGATGTCCATAAAATTAGAGAACGCGTTTTTACCCTCAAATAATATAAGGAGGTAAATTCATATGTCACGTTATACAGGACCAACTTGGAAAGTTTCTCGTCGTTTAGGTTATTCAATTTCAGAATCTGGGAAAGAATTAAAACGTCGTCCTTATGCACCTGGTCAACACGGTCAACGTCGTGCTAAATTAAGTGATTACGGAGTTCAGTTACAAGAAAAACAAAAAGTACGTTTTACTTATGGTGTTTCTGAAAAACAATTCCGCAAAACTTTTAACGAAGCAGGTAAATTACCTGGTATTCATGGTGTTAACTTTTTAGTTTCCCTTGAGTCACGTCTAGATAACATCGTTTATCGTTTAGGATTCGCAAGAACTCGTGCACAAGCTAGACAATTAGTAAACCACGGTCATATCTTAGTTGACGGAAAGAAAGTTGATATTCCATCATTCCGCTTAACACCTGGTCAAAAAATTAGTTTAAAAGAAAATTCTAAAGACTTAGTTGTTGTTAAAGATGCTTTAGCTGCACAATTCGCTCGTGTTGATTATGTATCTTTAGATGATAATTTAGTTGGAACATTTGCTAGACTACCAGAAAGAAATGAATTCTTACAAGAAATTAACGAACAACTTATTGTTGAATTCTACAGTAGATAATATTAAAACCACAT
>JAAYQV010000145.1 GCA_012519065.1 Phytoplasma sp. | reverse complement strand
TCTTCCCATGCATCCATCCATTCGCCATCTCCCCAGCCGTAAGATCCAAATAAAATGATTTTTTTGTCTCCTAATTGTGTTTCTATTTCTTCAAAGAAAGGTTCAAAATCGTCTTCCTCTAAATTTTCGATACCCATTGATGGACATCCAAACGCAATTTTATCAAATTCTAATGCCGCTTCTACGGTGATCTGTTCAACAGATTTTAAAACCGCTTCTTGTCCAGTAGATAAAATACCTTCATAAATTTGCTCAGCCATGATTTCAGTATTTCCTGTCCCTGTCCAATAAACTACTAATATCGACATATTACATTCTCCTTTTATTGTTACTCCTTAAACATTATAGTTAATATCTTCTGTTTTGTCAAAATGTTTAGTTCTTTTCTTATGTCTAATAGTATATAGGATAAGAACAATGACTGTAAACACTATTGCAACATAAAAGTAGTTTTTCTTTGTTTCATTGTTTTCTAGAATGGTGATATTTACCTTCTTGCTCGTGTAATTTCCTGAGTGGTCTTGGACTTCAAATAACACTTCATACACCCCTGGTTTTTCAATGTTACTAGGTGTGACGGTAATAAGATGTGTTATATCTTTATCATACGCATCATAGGCACTTGCAAGTGTGTATAAAGAAGGCATATCGTTAAGTTTAAAGTTAAGTTTTTCATTAATGGTTAATATCGGTGGTGTTACATCTTTAACATAGATGATAAGTGTTTCAGTGGTTTGATTCCCAGATGGGTCTTCTAATCTATAATCTACTTCATATCGTCCTATGATATTGAAATTTACATAGCTAATAACTTTAACATCTTGGATACTTAAATTAGTATCATAAAGATCTTCAACACTTTCTATATAGTCATGAAAATTTTCAATGCGATTGGGATGAAAAATAAAAACTTCTTTGGTTTTTAATTTAATTTGCGGGGTTGTTAAATCTTTAATCAACACTTTACATTCTAAGATGGTTTCATTACCACTTTGATCTTTAATACTTAAGATGACAGATTTTAAACCAACTGTTTCATAGTCTATATCTTCTATGATTTCTATGTCAAATATTTTATCATAGTTATCGGTGATTTCTAAATAAGTTTCATATTGAGGTTTTTTAAAATTTGTAATAATGATTTCTTCTTTAAGCTTTACCTTAGGCGGAATGGAATCTATGACCATAAAGATGAGTGGAAAAGTAGTTACATTTTTAGAATCATCTATGAGGTCAATAATAACTCGATTCATGCCTGGTTTTGTCATATCAACCTTTCCTGTTTGTTTGATAGTTACTTTGTTTTCATCATTATCATAGACTTTAATGTATGTTTCTATTAAGGGTTCTAAATCATTTACCTCAAGTGTTAAAGGCTTAATAAGCTCATATGTTGGTGGTTGGTTATCAATGATTTCATAACTTATTTTTTTTATGGTTTCATTACCATAAATATCTTTAGCATAATATGTAACAAAATGTTTTCCTACTTTTTTTATATCCTCATAAATGATTTGATCATCAAATTCCGAATCATCTGTGATGCTTAAAATATTTTCTTCTAAAACTTTAAATAGATTTTCATATTGATTTAAATTTATTTCTAGATGATCTTTTTTTAAAATGATTTGGGGTGGTAGGCTATCTTTGATTTCATAGTCAAATTCTACCCATGCTTGATTAAAAGACTGATCCATGACTTTTAAGTGTCCTTTATATTTTCCTAAGGTTGCGGTTTTTATCGTATGTTCAATGCTTAAGACTGCATCATAATTATCACTAATATCAAAAAAATCATAGATGTTTATTTTTTCGTTTAAATTAAGGATCACTGCTTTTTTTTGTGTGATGCTTGGTTTAGTATCATCATATATCTCTACAGTATTTGTGACTGTAGTTTTATTAGAAGATTCATCTAAGATATCATATGTGAAATTAAATGTTCCTATCTTATCTGTTTTAATTAAATCATACCCAATGGTTTTAATAGATAGTTGTCCTGAATAATTATCTTTTGCCATGATGTAGTCTAAAGGATTGGGTAGTTTGCCTTTTAAAGGCACTCTGATTTTTTCTAAATGGACAACTTCTGGTTTGATATCATCATATACATTAAAGGTTATACTTTGTATGCTGCTGATATTTTTAATCGGGTAATAAACTTTGTAAGACACTTTATATTGTCCTACTTTATTGGTGTTTACAGTACTAAACGTGGTGTGGTCAACTTCGTACTCATAATACATTAAACGACCACTTAGATCACCTTCTTCTGTTTCTAAGACAGCGTATGGTTGACTTTTGTATGGTTCTAAACTTTCGTATACCGGAATATCTACGGTTGTGTTGAACCAATGAATCAAAAAAAAGAAAACAAATTTCATTTAATCACTCTCCTGCATTGATAGTAGTGAATCATTTTTTGTTTTCTTCTTTTTTAATTATAAACTAAGTTTTGCTTCTTGTTCTTGTAAAAATTGGTTTTTATAAAGTTCAAAATAGGCGCCACGTTTTTCTAATAACTCTTGATGACTACCCATTTCAATGATTTCTCCCATTTCTAACATAACGATTAAATCGGCTTTAACAATGGTTGATAATCTATGAGCAACAATCAAGCTGGTTCTATTTTTTAAAAGGGTTTCTGTGGCGTTTTGAATTAAGAGTTCTGTTTCTGAGTCAATAGATGAAGTGGCTTCATCTAAAATTAAAATTTTAGGATCTGCAATGATGGCTCTTGCAAATGAGATCAATTGTTTTTGTCCTAAGGATAGTAGGTTACCACCTTCTCCGACAAAGGTATCATATTGATTTTCAAGTTTCATAATAAAATCATGAGCACCTATGGCTTTAGCTGCAGCTATGACCTCTTCATCTGTTGCATCAAGTTTTCCATATTTAATATTTTCTTTGATCGTTGTGCTAAAAAGATGTGGTGATTGGAGCACATACCCTAATTTCGAATGTAACCAATGAAGACTTCTTTTTCGATAGTCGATGCCATCAATTAATAATTCACCCGCTTTAGGTTCATAAAATCTTGAAATTAAATTGATTAAAGTGGTTTTCCCTGACCCGGTATGACCAACTAAGGCAACAGTTTGTCCGGCTTTAATATCTAAATTGAAATTTTTTAAAATAACTTCATCTTCTTTATAATAAAAGTCGATGTTCTTAAAGGTAATAGCGCCTTCTAATTCTTCCCAATTTTCTTTTTTACTGTTAAAAATATCTCCATATTTTTCGATAACATCTTCTGTATCTTTTATCTCAGGTTCTGTTTCAATCAGTTGAATGATACGTTCTGCTGATGCTTGGGCTTGCTGAATATTAGATAAAATTGAGGTTAATGCCATGATGGGTTCAAAAAAACTAGTAGTTGAACGAATGAATAAAAATAGTGTTGGAATACTAATGGCCAGTTTTAAGGTTTCATTAGTTCCTATAATCATTATGAGTGCCACGGTCATATATGAAACAACCAGAAGTGTTGAAGACATGAGAGCCGATGTTTTAATGGCTTTAAAACTAGCATTTTTCATACGGTTGGTTGTGTCAGTAAACTCGTCTAAATTTTCTTTTTCAATAGCTAAACTTTTAGTTGTTTTAGCCCCTAAAAAAGATTCACTGTATTTTGCGGTAATATCTGAATTATACTTTCTTGCTAATCGGTGATTTTTTAAAATATATTTTCTAAAAATATAGGATATCACAATCATAATTGGTACGGATAGTAAAACAATAACTGCTAGTTTGGCAGAATAGATGAATAATATGATGAGTGTGAAAAGCATCATTAAAACTGCCCATACCATATCTAGAATCGACCAGGAAACAATGTTGGCTAATCTTCTAGAATCAGAGGTCATTCTAGCCATAATCCATCCTTGAGGGGTAAGATCAAAATAAGAAAAGGAAAGTCTTTGTAAATTGATGAATGCTTGTGTTCTTAGTTCATAGTTAACGTTTGCTTCAATGATACTTCCTTGTCTAATAAAGGCCCATACAATAACCCCAAATGCGAT
>JAAYQV010000144.1 GCA_012519065.1 Phytoplasma sp. | reverse complement strand
TAGCACCAGAACATCCAATGGTTTTAGAGTTAATGACACAAGATGAAAAGGCATCAGTTTTATCATATATTCAAACAACCAAACAAAAATCAGAATTAGAGCGTATTTCCGATAAAGAAAAAACAGGAGTCTTTACGGGAGCTTATGCAATTAATCCAGTTACTCAAAAAGAAATCCCAATTTGGATAGCAGATTATGTATTACCTAACTACGGAACAGGTGCTGTTATGGCAGTTCCTGCACATGATGAAAGAGATTTTGAGTTTGCTCAAACTTATGGATTAGATATTATTGAAGTGATTAAGAACAACGAAGAATCCAAAGCTTTTATTGGTGATGGCATCCACTATAATAGTGGTATCTTAGATGGTTTAAATAATGAAGAGGCCATAAAGAAAATGATTACCTATTTAGAATCAAAACAGTATGGCTATGCTCATAATACATATAAATTAAGAGATTGGGTTTTCTCAAGACAAAGATATTGGGGAGAACCATTCCCAGTTTACTATGATGAAGATGGTAATAGTTATGTTCTTAAGGAAGAAGAATTACCTTTAGAACTACCGGTATTAGAAAACATCAGGCCAAGTGGCACAGGAGAGTCACCTTTAGCAAATGCGCTAGAATGGCTTTACTTTGAGAAAGATGGTAAAAAATATAAAAGAGATACCAACACTATGCCGCAAGTAGCGGGAAGTTCATGGTATTACATTGGTTATATCTTAAAAAATCATTTAGGCATGATTCCTTTAAATAGTGAAGAGGCTAAAAAAGAATTAGATAAGTATCTACCAGTAGATTTATATATTGGTGGAACAGAACATGCAGTCGGACATTTATTATACTCAAGATTTTGGCATAAATTTTTATATGACCTTGGACTTGTGTCAAGCAAAGAACCATTTAAAAAATTAGTCAATCAAGGAATGATTTTAGGTAGTGATAATCAAAAAATGAGTAAATCAAAAGGAAATGGGGTTAGCCCAGATACTGTGATTGCTACTCATGGGGCAGATGCTCTTAGACTATATGAAATGTTTATGGGCCCACTAGAAGCTGAAAAAGCATGGTCAACAGATGGATTAGACGGAGCTAAAAGATATTTAGATCGCGTATGGAGAATGTTTGATTTTGAAATCACTCAAGAAAACCAAGCGTCTTTAGAAAAGGTCTTTCATCAAACCATTAAAAAAGTGACAGAAGATTATGAAACTCTAAGTTTTAACACAGCGATTAGTCAAATGATGATCTTTGTAAATGAAGTCTATAAACTTAAAAAAATTGGAGTTAATCAAGCAAGAGCCTTTTTAAAACTACTTAATCCAATCGCCCCACACATTACAGAAGAACTTAATCAAAAAGCCTTAAATCATAACGAAGAACTCATTTATTCAGAGTGGCCAACATATGATGAAAAGTTTTTAGAAGTTTCAGAAATTGAATTGGTCATTCAGGTGAATGGTAAATTAAGAGCTAAAGTTAATGTGGCTGTCAACTTAAGTGAAGAAGAAGTGACACAAATAGCATTTAAAGAAGAAAATATTATTAAATTCACTGAAGGATTAACCATTAGAAAAATCATATATGTACCAAATAAACTATTAAATATTGTTGTATCATAAAAAAACATCCACTATAAAGTGGATGTTTTTATTTCTCTGTTTTTGCTTTATTTTTCAAATAGAAATAAGATATAAGAAGAATCAATAATGAAAACCCAAAATAGATTAAAAAATACTTATTCTGTAAACTACCACTAAACATAATCAATGAACCTATAATGGCTAAAATCGGGAATGCATATCCTTTAAAGAAACCCTTAATTTCACCCGCCTTAGCTAATGACATCACTTTTACATATAAGAAAATAAGTAGAAGATACAAAGTAGCAATCGATATTTCTGAAACATCTGAATGGTTAAGGAGTTTAAATTTCATCGTAATATAATGAATAAAAAGCCAAAACATAGTCATAAAACCAGAATAAATAATAGCTTTTATCGGTAATTTATTTAAAGGAGATTTGATCTTTTTAGATAAGAAAATGAGGTCCTCATGAGATAAGTGATTAAGTGTTCTACTAAATCCCAACACCAAACCATTGGTAGTTCCCAACATAGAAATCACTAAAATAAATAAAAGAACCTTAGATCCAAAATCGCCTAATAATCTAGAAAAAGCAACATAAATATAATCATTACCAAGTCCTATGATTTCATTAACATCCATGACCTTAGTTACACCAACAAAGTATAAAATATAAATTAGTAAAATAAGAATAGGCGAGATAGCTAAAGCAATGGGTAAAGTCTTTTTAGGATTTTTAATCTCTCCAGAAATGGTTGTTGAAACAGTCCAGCCATCAAAAATAAAACTAATAGGGCCAATAGCGGTTAAAAACATTAAAACATTAGCATTCAAACCAGACGTAAAATTATTTTGAACAGTTAAAACTTCATTTGATTTAGAAAAGAAACCAATTAAAGCAATTAAAAGTAAAGGAATGATTTTTACAATCGTAGCAAAATTTTGAAAAAAACCAGAGGCTTTTGCTGAAATGATATTGAGTAAAGAAAGGGAAATTAAAAGTCCAATAGCAACAAGAATTTGAAATTCTAGTGAAGCACTAATGCCTAAAAACATCAACAAATAAACACTAGAAACCCAAGATAAAACAGCAGTAATCGTAGGGAAGTAAACTAATGAAATAAACCATCCTAAAACACCTGAGGCAGATTTTCCATAACTTTCTTTTGTATAACTAATAATGCCGCCATGTTCATTAGAACGTAGAGCCAATTGACTTAAAGTTAAACTACCAAAAATAATAGCAAGTGATGCAAACACAAAGACAAGCACACCTAAAAAAACATTGCCATTGGTTGCTTTTAAAACATTACCTGTCTTAAAAATGATACCTGAACCAATAACAATCCCAATAATCATAGAAATAGTAGTAAATAATCCGTAGTTTTTATTATCTTTCATATAGTTATCCTGACATCTAATTTTTATCATTATAGCACAACCAATAACTTAAAATATATAAAAAAAATGCTTTATAAAAATAAAGCATTCAAATTATTTTTCGATAAAGTAAATATAAGGTGCGTTTTTTCTATTCTCAACCTGAATCTTAATAACGGGAATGGTTAAAGATAAAACAAACTCATCTAATAACTTTGATTCATATTGTCCTTCTAAATGACCAGGATAAACGACTATCACCATATAAACATGTTCTAAAGTAGAAAGAATCTTTTTAACAGTAAATAATGTTGTTTCTCCTATGGTAGTAATAGATTTATCCCCATTAGGTAAATAACCTAAATTAAAAACAATGCCATCAAAAGTAGAAACATGATTAAAAATATTTTCAAATGAATCTAAAATTAAAGAAACATTACTCAAATGAGAAACTTTTTCATACGTTGAATCTAAAGCCTTTTGTTGAATATCAAAACTATAAACATGTTGAGCTAAAGAACTTAAATAAAGCGTATCATGTCCATTTCCCATCGTGGCATCTACTAAAATATGATCCTTTTTAACTTGATTTGCCAGCAACAAGTGAGCTAATTCAATCATTGTTTTTTTCTTTTTCATAATAACTTCCTTGATAAAGTTTTAAAGCTCTTAATTTCTTATCAATCTCATTACTAACAACAAATTTCTTTTTTGTCCAAACAGGAGCAATGAGCATCTCACTAGGGGCATCCCCTGTGATTCTATGAATGATAATATCTTTTCTTAACCATAAAATTTGATCAACAACAATATCTACATATTCTTCTAAGGTAAGAAGGGGCCAAGGATTTTTTAAATACTCATACCCCATTTTAGTTTTTTCCATTAAATGAAGCATATGAATTTTAACACCTTGTATATCTAAAGTATTTAAATGTTTTACTGTATCGATCATCATATCTTTAGTTTCAAAAGGTAATCCATTAATGATATGCACAACAACCTCTATATTTTTTTCTCTTAAACGCTTTACGGCATCATCAAAACAAGCCAAGTCATGCGCGCGGTTAATCAAATCAGAAGTTTCTTGGTGAATGGTTTGTAATCCTAATTCAATTTGCACAGGCATACGCGTATTTAACTCACCTAAATATTCAACAACATCATCTGGTAAACTATCAGGTCTTGTTCCAATGCTTAACATAACAATATTTGGATCTAATGTGATGGCTTCTTCATATAATTCTTTTAATCTTTCTAAAGGCGCATGAGTATTTGTATTTGCTTGAAAATAAGCAATATAGTAAGCATCTTTC
This sequence comes from Phytoplasma sp., assembly GCA_012519065.1. Classification (GTDB taxonomy): domain Bacteria; phylum Bacillota_I; class Bacilli_A; order Acholeplasmatales; family Acholeplasmataceae; genus Alteracholeplasma. The sequence goes on along the minus strand of JAAYQV010000144.1, from coordinate 13,353 downwards.
CATTTTTGATGCATCATTTTTTTAATTTGCTCAAATTGATCTTTTAAAGGTTCCCTTTTATTACCCGCAAAGTCTCCGCTACCCATAAAAGAACAAAAAGTACACCCGCCTGAAGCGACTGTGCCATCTATATTAGGGCAAGTAAAACCGCCATTTAAAGAGACTTTAAAAACCTTTTTATTAAATTTGTTTCTATAATAATTATTTAATGTATTATAATGTTTTTCATTTGTAAATAAACTCATTTTTTTCACCACCAATATTTTATCATAAAACTCCTTACTATGTTATAATATTTTATAGGAGATGAGCAAGTTATGTACAACAAAATTAAAACAAGTTTATTTACACCATCTAAAATAATCGAATTTATCAATGACAAATGGACGTTCATTTGGCTTTATTTTTTTATGTTGGTGCTCATACTTTTAATACCTAATGTTATCATTCATACAACTAGTAAAGGATTTAATCCATATCAATACCAAAATTTGGATTACTTTGTAAAAAACGAACTTAGAGTCAAAGGACAAATAGAAAACTATGAATTAAACATTGAATCTGGATATCATGGCCGATTTGATCGCTTTGATTTCATCGTAACCAATGATAATCTTCAAATGGACTTATCTAGTGCACATATGATTGTTATGTCTAAATATAGTATAAAATACATCTTTAATCAAATAGAAGTAAGTTCTAAAACTTACCAAGAGTTAGGCTTAGAAAACTATGATTTTGCAGATAAAACAACCGCTAATAAAAGAAAGTTAATTACAGTGATTGATGATTTTTATGAAGCAAATAAAAGTTCAATCATACCTTTTATCGTTGTAGAAGAGGCGATTGTTATCGCAATGGATATCTTAATTTTTATAGTAATTATATCTGTATTTAACTTTAAACCCATACCTTTTAAATTTAAATTTAAAATTAATTTATATGCAGCAACTATTTATGTTTTATTAAACTTATTTGCAACACTCACTCAAATAGGACTGCTAAGTTATATAGGTATTATTTTGATGTTTATATATTCTAACAGGGCGTTTAGAAGAGTTATTTCAATTAGGTGATGATGATGAAGGGCAATAATAAATTTCAATTATTTTTAGAACAAGCAAATTTTAAAAACGATATTTTAAAAAAAGCTGAGCTTAATTATGTACTAGTAGACCGCAAAAATAAAACGTGGTCTTTTAATATTTCATTAGAAAAAATGGTTCCCCCATATGAACTGGCTGGCTTTTTAAATCAGTTGGTTACTTTTTTTAGAATCCCTAAAAAAGTTTTAAAAGTTGGATTTGACTTATCCTATAAAAATAATAATCTTAAAGATTTTGCAAAAGAATATTATGAATTTATTATCCAAAGGATAGCAGATGAAAAACCGAGTTTACTTATTTTTAAAAATTATGAGGTTGAATATGTAGATAATCAATATAACATCACTATTGATAAAGAATCTAAGTATTTAAACAAATACATTCAAGAATTAAAAGAAGCATTTTCTTTTTATGGAATTGAAACCAATTTTGAATTAAAAATCAATGAATCGCTAGAAACAACCTCGCAACAAATTCAACAAGCTTTTATAGAACAAGAAGAAATGGGAAGATTGCAACAAGCCTATGTTGAGAAAAAAGTGGAAGAAAAAATAACTTTTACTAGAAATAGTAGTCCAAGTGCTGTAGGTATCATAGAGATACCAACCAATCAATATGAATTAGATAAATACCAAAATGAGCGCGGGGATACCAACTTTTTAATTGAAGGAGAAGTATTAGACAAAGAAGTTAGAAAATTAACCAACACCACTTTAATGACACTAAGTGTGGCAGATAAAAATGATGCTATTGTTGTTAAAAGATTTTTAAGAGGACAAAAAGATTTTGAAATAGCAGACTTTATCAAACCAGGAGACTTCATTCAAATATCAGGAAGAGCAGTCTATGACACCTACCAATCAGATGTGGTTATTATTGCTAACGCCATTCATGCTTTAGAAGCAGTGAAAAAAGAACAACGCATGGATAAAGCAAGACAAAAAAGAATTGAGTTTCATGTGCACACAAAAATGTCTAATATGGACGCAGTAGCCAGTGCTTCAGAATATTTAGAAATCGCAGAAAGTTGGGGTCATAAAGCCATTGCTTTTACAGATCATGATGGTGTTTATGCATATCCGGAAATTGCAAAAGCTGCAAAAGGTAAAAAAATCAAACCAATCTATGGAGCAGAATTAAATTATGTAGATGAAAAAGAATTTAGAATTGCAAGTGAAATAGAAGGGGATTTTCTATTAAAAGATTCAACCTATGTCGTCTTTGATATTGAAACCACAGGACTATCAAGCTCAAGAGATAAAATCATTGAAATAGCGGGTGTAAAAATTCAAGCAGGTGCCATTACAGAAAGATATCAAACATTTGTTAACCCGGAAGAAAAATTATCAGAATTTACTAAAAATTTAACCAATATCACAGATGAAATGGTTGAAAATGCACCCTTAATACAAGAGGTTTTACCTGAGTTTCTTCAATTCATTAAAGGCTCAATTTTAGTAGCTCATAATGCGTTATTTGACGTAGGACATATTACCGAAAAAGCCAGACAACTAAACATACCATTAGAACCTTTACCTGTCATTGATACATTAAACCTAGCCAGATACTTTTATAATCAAGAACTTAAAAGATTTAATTTAAAAGCCTTAACTAGACACTTTAAGGTTAAATTAGATTCTCACCACCGCGCTGAAGATGATGCAATTGCAACTGCACACGTCTTTTTAGCGATGCTGGGTGATTTGATGGAAAAAAACATTTTAAGTTATCAGCAAATCAATCAGAGCATTAGCATCAAAGAGTCATGGAAGCACATCAGACCAATTCATATCAATATTTTAGCTAAAAACCAAATAGGATATAAAAATGTCTTCAAAATAGTTAGTAGTTCTTTAACAGATCATTTCTATGGTGGACCAAGAGTTTTACATAGAGTATTAGATGAATATAAAGAAGGTGTTTTAATCGGAAGTGGATGTTCTAACGGAGATGTTTTTGAAGCGGCTTTAAACCAAAGTGAAGCAGAGTTAGAAAAAGCCATGGCACTATACGATTACATTGAAGTACAACCCCCTATGGCTTATCGTCATATCATCCATGAACTTGGAGAAAATGGTCAAAAGATCATAGAAGAAGTTATTTTAAAAATCATTAATAAAGCAAAAGAACAAAACAAGATTATTATCGCTTCTAGTGATGCACACTACATTAACGCAGAAGATAAAATCTATCGTGAAATTTATATTAGAACCAAACTAGTTGGAGGTGGTATACATCAATTAGCTAGATATGATGTATTACCAGATAATCCGTTACTAACAACCCACGAAATGTTAGATGCGTTTGCATTTCTTGGAGCAGATTTAGCTGAGGAAATCGTCATTAGAAACACCCATAAACTCAATGACTTAATTGAACCAATTCAACCATTCCCAAAAGAATTATATTCACTACAGGATGATGCTTTCCAAAGTTCTTTAGGTGTTGAAAGTATTGAAAAAGAAGTGAAAAGGCTTGTTTTTGAAAAAGTCAGTATGCTCTATGGAAATAATCCACATCCAATAGTAACTGAAAGACTACAAAAAGAGCTAAAAAGTATCATAGACAACTCGTTTGCACCTATTTACTATATTTCACATCTACTGGTAAAAAAATCACTAGAAGATGGTTATTTAGTAGGTTCAAGAGGTTCAGTAGGATCATCATTTGTAGCTACTATGTTAGATATTACAGAAGTTAACCCATTAAGACCACATTATAGATGTCCCAACTGTCAATACACTTTATTTAAATTAACAGATGAAGAAATATTAAAACAAGGAATGACTGAAGAGGAAAAACCTTACTATGAATATTTACAAACCATCAATTCTGGTTATGACCTTAAAGATGAGAATTGTCCAAAATGTCATACGCCATTTCAAAAAGATGGACATGATATTCCTTTTGAAACCTTCCTTGGTTTTGATGGAGATAAAGTACCAGATATCGATTTGAATTTCTCAGGAGATTACCAAAGCAAAGCACATGCTTATGTTAGAGAACTCTTAGGAGAAGAATATACATTTAGAGCAGGAACCATCCAAACGGTTGCTGAAAGAAATGCCTTTGGTTATGTAAAAGGGTATTTAGAAGATAAACATATTGAAGCTAGAAGTGCTCAAATTGCTCGATTAGCTAAAGGGATTGAAGGCGCTAAAAGATCAACAGGACAACATCCAGGTGGAATTATTGTTGTACCTAAAAATCATTCAATTTATGATGTAACGCCAATTCAATATCCAGCAGATGATACAACATCTGAGTGGAAAACAACACACTTTGATTACCACTCCTTTGAAGATAATTTACTGAAACTAGACATTCTAGGACACGATGATCCAATGCTTATTAAATTTTTAATGGACTATGTTTTATCCCACCCAGAGGAATTTCCTTTCAATAGAGCACAAGATATACCGTTAGATGATCCTAAAGTGTATCAGTTATTTTCAGGAACCAGCATCATAGGTGTTAGTCCTGAGGATATTCAAAGTGAAGTAGCTTCATATGCAATTCCTGAATTTGGAACACCTTTTACAAGACAAATGTTAAAAGATACCAAACCAACTAGTTTTGCAGGATTAGTTAAAATCTCTGGTTTAGCTCATGGAACAGATGTCTGGCTTAAAAACGCTCAAGATTTAGTTTTAGGAACAACAGAATACGGCAAAATCCCTTTTTCTGATATTATAGGTTGTCGAGATGATATCATGGTTCAATTAATGGAACAAGGTTTAGAGCCTTATAAAGCATTTGAAATCATGGAGTTTGTTCGTAAGGGAAGACCTAGTAAAGATCCTAACAAATGGCTAGAGTATGAAAAAGAAATGAGAAACAAGGGTGTACCAGAATGGTATATTTGGTCAGCAAGCCAAATTAAATACATGTTTCCAAAAGCGCACGCGACTGCCTATGTGATTATGGCCATGCGAATCGCGTGGTTTAAAATTCATAAACCATTATTATTCTACAGTGGATTTTTCTCAAAAAGAGCGGTTCAATTTGATTATGAAATTATGGTGTCAGGATATAATGCCATTAGAAATAAACTCATTGAATATAGTAAAGTAAATGCATTTACCTTAAAAAATAAAGACGAACAACTTATTGTTACATTAGGCGTTGCCTTAGAAATGACTAAAAGGGGCTTTAAGTTCTTACCAATTGATATGGAAAAATCTGAAGCAACCACTTTTGTGATGGAAGATGAAGGACTTAGAATGCCATTTACATCTGTGGATGGACTAGGAGAAGCAGTTGCATTAGACATTGTAGAAAAAAGAAAAGAAAAACCATTTACGAGCAAAAAAGATATTAAAAATAGAACAAGACTTAATAAAACTCTTTTCGAAAAGTTTGAAAACTATGGCATTTTTGACCATTTAGATGAAGAAAGTGAAGAAATAGATCAAGGATTATTCGCACTTTAACAATTTTCAAGTTATTTTAAGGTTAGATATAGTATAATAAGGCTAATTAGTTTTAAGCATTTTAAAATGATAAAAAGGAAGTGATTACATGCGTTCAACTAATCCAGTGTTCTCACATATTCAAGAAGAACAAGCAAAAAACGTTATTATTGATACAAGCAATTCAGCTACACATAAAGGAATTGCAGCAAAAACTATTTTATTAGTATTAATTACCCTTATCACAGGTGGTTCTTCATTAGTATTATTTGAAGTTATGCCATCAATTGTGATTGGAATGCTAATGTTTGGTGGAATTATTGCTTTTATCTCTGTTCTAATAGGAACAAGAAGTTCAAGATTTGCTATGCCAATGTCAATTCTATATGCAGTGACTCAAGGTGTTATCTATGGGACTTTAACTATTTTAATAGACCAAATCTTTCCAGGGATTGCTTTAACTGCTATTTTAGGAACGTTGTTTGTTTTCTTAACAATGATGGTGTTATATTACTCAGGAATTGTTAAAGCAAGCAATACTTTAGTCAAAATAGTTATGGGATCTTTAATAGCAATCATCTTAACATCACTTGCTACATGGATCATTACCATCATAAATCCAGGGTTTGGAGCAGCCCTTGCAGGCAATGTAGGCATCGCAATAGCAGTAAGTGTCCTATTTATAGTATTAGGGGCATTAATGTTAGTGTTAGACTTTGCTAATGCAGATATGGTTGTAGAATCTGGCGCACCAAAGAGTGCTGAATGGCAAGTAGGTTTAGGATTTATGGTAACTTTAATTTGGATATATGTTCAAATGTTAAGATTACTTGTAACACTTGCTTCAAGAAACGAATAAAATCATAAAACAAAAATAAAACACAAGTAGTTAAAAAACTATTTAAAAGCGAGCGTGGACGGTGAGAGCACGTAAAAAAGTATTTAACGAAATTCAGTTTTTAGTGATGCTAATCACATCCGTAGGCTTGCGTTAAAAGCATAGAGGGCTAGTTATGATGCATAACTGGAACTAAGGTGGTACCGCGATTAATCGTCCTTAGAATTTTCTAAGGACTTTTTTATGTAAAAAAAGGAGAGGGACAATGGAAGATAAAATAAAAGAAGTACTAAACAAAGTAAAAGAAGCGCTAGCAGAAGAAAATATTACAATTGAGACGATTGAAAATCTAAGACAGAAGCATTTAAGCAAAAAAGGAGAAGTTTCTTTATTGATGCAATCTTTAAAAGATATATCAGCAGAAGAAAGACCATTAGCAGGAAAGCTTATCAATAATTTAAAACAAGAGATCACCACGCTTTTATACAATAGAAAGTATTTATTAGAACAAAAAGAATTATTAGAAGCTTTAAAAAACGAATCTATAGACGTATCTTTACCAGGATATAGTTTACCTCAAGGAAGTATTCATCCGTTAAATCAAGTCATAGAACAAGTAGAAGATTTATTTATTGGGCTAGGGTATCAAATTGCTGAAGGCCCTGAAATCGAAAAAGATTTATATAACTTTGAAATGATGAACATGGAAAAAGATCACCCAGCACGTGCTATGCAAGATTCTTTTTACATAGATTCAGAAACGCTTTTAAGAACTCATACATCACCTGTTCAAGCTAGAATGATGGAAAAAGCTAAGGGGAAACCATTACAAATCATTTGCCCAGGTAAAGTTTATAGAAGAGATGATGATGATGCAACACATAGTCACCAATTCATGCAAATAGAAGGCTTAGTTATTTCTAAAGAAGTAAGTTTTGCCCATTTAAAAGAAACGCTATTAACTATGGTTCAAAACTTATTTGGGAAAGAAAGAGAAATCAGATTAAGACCATCATACTTCCCATTTACTGAACCAAGCGTTGAAGTAGACGTTTCATACCATAAAAAAGATGGTTCAAAAGTTTGGATTGAAGTTTTAGGGGCTGGTTTAGTTCATCCTAACGTTTTAAGAAAAGGTGGATATGACCCAAAAGAATATAGCGGATTTGCTTTTGGTATTGGTGTGGAAAGAATTGCTATCTTAAAATATCATATCGATGACATTAGACACTTCTATTTAAACGATATTAAGTTTTTAAAACAATTTGCAGGGGGAGAAGACTATGAAAATTAATGAGAATATTTTAAAAAGATTTATAGAGGTACCTGAAAAAATAGAAGAAATAACTAATAATCATATCATTGAAGTAGAAGATTTTGGGCCATTAAGTAACATCACTCATCTAGTAATAGGGAAAGTGTTAACGTGTGAAAAACATCCAGATTCAGATCATTTAAGCCTAACAACAGTTGATTTAGGAGATGAAATCAAACAAATCGTTTGTGGAGCGCCTAACGTTGCAGCCAATCAAACGGTTATTGTCGCAAAAGTAGGAGCTATTCTACCGGGAAATTTCATCATCAAAGAAGCTAAAATCAGAGGTGTAGAATCTAGTGGAATGATTTGTTCTTTAACCGAATTAGGCATAGATGAAAAATACTTAACAGATGAAGAAAAAACAGGCATTCATGTCATCAAAGAACCATTAGCACCTGGAAGTTCTGCTTTAGCATATTTAGGACTAGAGGGGTTTAATTTAGAACTAGGTCTAACACCAAATAGATCAGATCTATTATCTCATGTTGGCTTTGCTTATGATTTAGGGGCAATGATAAACAAAAAAGTTATGATCCCAGAAATTAAGATCAAAGAAGAAGACTTAGAAAACCCAATTAAAATTACAAGTGAAGTAAAAGACTGTTTTGAATATAACGCTAGATACTTTACTGATATAGAAGTAAAAGAATCGCCGTTGTGGTTAAAAAACACCTTGCTCGCAGCAGATATTAGACCAATTAATAATGTCGTAGATATTAGCAATTATGTTCTTATCGAATATGGAACGCCTCTACATATGTTTGATGCAAAGAAAGTGAAAACCGACCATATTCACATCAGATATGCTAAAGAAAATGAAACAGTTGTGACTTTAGATGAGGAAAAAAGAGTTTTAGAAAATACAGATTTAGTTATTACCAATAACGAAGAAGTGATTGCTGTTGCAGGAGTCATGGGACTACTTAACACAAGTATTACCAATGAAACTAAAGAAGTGATTTTAGAAGCTGCTTATTTTAATCCTCAAACCATCGCTAAAACAAGTAAAAGATTAAATTTAAAAAGTGATTCATCTTTAAGATTTGAACGAGGAATTGATCAATCGCTAGTCATTAAAGGCCTTAACAGAGCATCAGAGTTATTAGTAGAGTTAGCCAATGCAAAAGTAAGAAAAGGTGTTATAACACATAAGGAAAATCAATACCAAACACAAGTCATCACATTTGAACTTCAAGAAATTAATCAAAAAAGTGGTTTAAATTTAACAGCTAAAGAAGTGAAAAACTACTTAGAAAGATTAAGATATCAAGTTGAACAAAATAAGGAATCGTTTAAAGTATCTGCACCTGAAAATAGATATGATATTTTTGAGGTAGCAGATATTGTTGAAGAAATTACTCGTGTGCACGGCTTTGATAACATCCCAGTTACAAAACTTAACATCGCTGGTCAAGGAAAACTTACTTCACGTCAAAGAAAAATAAGAAACTTAAGACACTTGCTAGCGAATCTAGGATTAAATGAAATTATTACCTATAGCTTAATATCAGAAGAGGAATTAAAGTTATTTAAAAATGATGGAAATCCTATTACTTTAATGATGCCGCTTTCTGCTAATAGAAATGTGTTAAGACAAAGTCTTTTAGTAGGGCTTATAGAAACTATAAGTTACAATCAAACCAGACAAAATGAAAATAATGCCTTTTTTGAAATAGGAAAAACCTATACTAAAGAAACTGAAAATCTAACATTGTCTATTGGTCTTAGTGGGAAATATATCAACTCTTCATGGATTAAAAAAGATGTAGAATCAGATTTCTTCCTTCTAAAAGGTTTATTAGAACAAGTAACTAGTCAACTAGGTGTCCAACTAGACTACGTAAAAACAGATGAGCATCATCAACTGCACCCAGGTATACAAGCAAACTTGATTTATCAAAATCAAATTGTAGGTGTTATTGGTCAAACACACCCTAACTTAGATAAAAAATATGATATGAATAAATCATATATTCTAGAACTTAATTTAGAAGAAATTCTTAAAAATAAACAAGAACACACCTATCATCTTTTCAGTAAATATCCATCTATTACAAGAGATATTGCTTTTATCGTTGATAAAACTTATCCGGTTGCCGATATTATTGCCTTAATTAAACAAACGACTAGAAAATATTTAACAAACTATGAAATATTTGACTTATACCAAGGAAGACACGTACAAGAAGGAAAACATTCCTTAGCATTTAGTCTAACGTTTAACGACCCGCAAAAAACCCTTGAAAAAGAAGATGTTGATAAAATCATGAGAAGTGTACGAAATAGATTAGAATTCACTTTTAAAGCAGAAATAAGAGACTAAAAGATAAAAAGCATCACCTAAAACAGGGATGCTTTTTATTTAAGCTTAAAGAATGAGGTTTATATATATTTTAACGATTTTAGATGCAGCAATAATCAAAATATAGTATAATAGCATTTGGAAGAGAAGTGAGAAAATGCATATTTATGGAATAACCTATGAAAATTTAGAACAATTTTTATTAGATCACGATATAAAAAAATATAGAACAACCCAAATATGGGAATGGATTTACCGACATAAGGTAGATAGTTTTGATGAAATGAAAAACCTACCAAAAGAAGTCATTGAATTACTTAAAAACCATTTCACCTTTGATTCATTAGAAGAAGTCGTTTCAAATAAAAGTGTGGATGGAACCATTAAATATTTATTCGGCCTTCATGATAATCATTTAATTGAGACTGTTTTAATGAATCATGACTACGGAAGAAGTGTTTGTGTAACTACCCAAGTCGGCTGTAACATTGGATGTAGTTTTTGCGCATCTGGAGTCTTAAAAAAGAAAAGAGACCTAACAGCAGGTGAAATTGTTTCACAAATTGTAAAAGTTGAAAAAATGTCAAAAGAAAGAATCTCATCTGTGGTAGTTATGGGAATCGGAGAACCCTTTGATAACTATAAAAATCTCGTTGATTTTTTAAGCATCATCAATCACCCAAAAGGGCTTGCAATTGGAGCGAGACACATTACAGTATCAACAAGTGGATTAATCCCTAGAATTAAAGATTTTGCCCACTTAGGCGTTCAATATAATTTAGCATTAAGTCTTCATGCCCCTAACAATGAGGTAAGATCAAGTTTAATGCAAATTAATAAACGTTTTCCAATTGATGAACTCATTGAAGCCATCAAGTATTATATTTCAGTAACTAATAGAAGAGTTACGATAGAATATATTTTAATTAATGAGGTCAATGATTCACCAGAACAAGCATTAGAACTTGCCCAATTATTAAGAGGAATGAACGTTTATGTTAACCTAATACCATATAATGAAGTTAAAGAAGCACCATATATTAGATCAACACTAGAACGAAGAAAAGCTTTTTATAAAACATTAAAAGATAAAGGCATCCAAACAACATTAAGAAGAGAACAAGGTCATGATATTGATGCAGCTTGTGGGCAGTTAAGAAGCCAACATCTGTAGGAGGGAAATTTGAAAAAAGCATTTATAACCAAACTTATTGCTGGACAGTATACCATTAAAGATACGGAGACAAAAGAAGTTTTCCCTGCAATCGCACGCGGTAAACTCAGAGCAGTGAGATTAGATGAATCTCATACTTTCCAAAAACAGTTGACCAAAAGAACGAAACTAGATATAAAAATTGCTCAAATCAAACCAAAAGTTGGAGACTATGTATATTATGAAACCGTCGATGGTAAACAGATGATCACAGAAATCCTGCCTAGAAATAATGAACTTAAGAGACCTGATGTAGCAAACATTGATCAAGTATTACTATTGTTTTCAGCTGTGAAACCAGATTTTAACTTCAATTTACTAGATAAATTTTTAGTCATTTTAGAACAAAATAAAATGAATGTAGTTATCGTTGTTTCAAAAATTGATTTAATAGATTCAAATGAACTAATTATTTTAAAGGAAAAACTTCGATACTATGAAACACTATACCCAGTTTATTATGTCAACAGCAAGCAACGTATTGGTTTTGATGTATTAACTCATATTTTCAAAGACAAATTAACTATTTTAGCTGGACAAACTGGAGTGGGTAAATCTACGTTAATGAATGCATTAATCCCTGAATTAAACTTAAAAACCCAAGAAATATCACACAGTCTAGGTAGAGGAAAACACACAACAAGACACTCAGAACTCTATGAGTTTAATCGAGGCTATATTGCAGATACGCCAGGTTTTTCTAAACTGGAATTAACTTTTTTTTATCCAGAAGATATTAGACATTGTTATAAAGACTTTGAAAAATATGCAGATAGCTGTAAGTTCAGTACATGCGTTCATATCAATGAGCCACAATGTGCAGTAAAAAAAGCTGTTTTAGAGCATAAAATACCACAAGAAAGATATGATAACTACGTTTCTTTTTATGAAGAAATTAAAAATCAAAAAGACAAATACTAAATATAAAAAGGTGAATATCTCATGTTCACCTTTTTTGTATTAAATGGTCATGATATGATAAAATAGACTTATAAAAAGAAGAGGTGTTTGTATGAAAGTAGCTCCATCGGTTTTAACAGCTGATTTTACCCAATTAAAAAAAGAAATAGCTTCTATTGATTCTGCAGATTATATTCATATTGACATTATGGACGGTCACTTTGTACCTAATATATCTTTTGGTCCAGCCATCACACAAAAAATTAGTGAAGTTACCACTGTGCCACTAGATATTCATTTAATGGTTTCAGAACCTATGCATTGGATTGAAAAATTTAATTTTAAGACAACTGAATTTATTACCGTTCACTATGAGAGTAAAGACTTTGATAAAGCCTTAAAAATGATTAAAAGCCTAGGTTTAAAGGCAGGCCTTAGTATTAAACCTAATACGGATGTTACGCTTTTAAAACCTTATTTAGAAACAATAGATTTGGTTTTAATAATGAGTGTTGAACCGGGCTTTGGCGGGCAAGGCTTTATGCCAACAGCACTTGATAAAATCAAATATTTTGAAGAACTAAAAACACTTAAAGGATATCATTATGAAATAGAAGTCGATGGTGGCATCAATGATCTAACAGGAAAACAGTGTAAAGATGCTGGAGCCACGATATTAGTAGCCGGTAGTTATTTATTTAATAAGGAAAATCGTCAGGAAGGAATCAAAACATTACAATGCTAAAAATAGTTTATGTGGTGGCCCCACCTATTAGTTTTGACCTAACTAAATTAATTACCAAAAATAGTTACGTCATTGGTGTTGATTCAGCTGTTGATTCATTAATTGAACAAGACATAAAAATAGATCTTGCTGTTGGTGATTTTGATTCTATATCATCTTTAGAAGTATTAAAAAACATAAAGACGTATCAATTGAAAAAGGAAAAAGATGAGACTGATACTGAAGTGGCGTTAAGTAAAGCCTATGAATTAAATCCTGACTATGTTTATTTGATAGGAGGCATCAATGGTTTAAGAGTAGAACACTTTTACGCCAATACATATTTACTGAACAAGTTTCCTAATTTGGAAATAAAAAACGATCAAACTAGAATCAAGATGTTAGAAAAAGGGGAGCATATGCTTGCGTTTAAAGGCTATATTTCCTTATTTGGATACCCAGAAGCTAAAATAACGCTTGAAGGATTTAAATACCCTTTAAATGAACATATATTACGCTTTGGTGATGTTATGGGAATTA
>JAAYQV010000143.1 GCA_012519065.1 Phytoplasma sp. | reverse complement strand
TCTATCTTCAGTGACTCTTTTAACAATCGCGTTGATACGTTGTGGTGCTATTTTCATAACTCTTGCGATGTCTCTTAAAGAAGATTTAATCGCAAATTTACCGAAGGTGATGATGCTTGCTACATGGGTTTTCCCGTATTTGTTTTTGACATACTCAATGACTTCATCTCTTTTATCATCTGGAAAATCCATGTCAATATCGGGCATGGTTTGTCTTTCTGGGTTTAAAAATCTTTCAAATAATAAACCATAAGTGATTGGATCAATGTCTGTGATGCCTAACGTATATGAAACCAGTGATCCTGCGGCAGAACCTCTACCTGGTCCAACTAAAATACCATTTGTTTTAGCGTATAAGACAAAGTCATAGACGATAAGAAAATAGTCTGGATAGCCCATTTTTTCAATGGTTTTTAATTCAAATTCCAATCTTTGAATATATGTTTCTTTTAAATGCATTTTCTGATTTTGAATTAATCTTCTTTCTAGTCCTTTATGGGCTAGTAAAGACAAATAAGTTGATGATTGGATATTGTTTTTATTAGGGTAAACAGGTAGCTCCATTTGTTTGTTAAAAATATTTTTATACGTTATTTTATTGATGATTTCCCTCATATGGTCAAAGACGTGTGGAAAGTCTTTAAATTCTTCTTTTAATGCTTCTTTGGTGAAAAAAAGGTTAGAGTCATCTGGGTGTGGTTCAAATTGACTGTCTTGAATTTTTCTTAGGGCGATATAAACTTCTTTTTCATCTTTTTCTAAGTAGTTGGTTTTTCTAATCGGTAGTAATTTTATTTTCATTTTATCGGCTAGATTTGAAACATCATATGACATCATTTTTAAAAAAGGCGTTTGTAAAGAAAGGCCCATATAAAGTTCTTTAAGATGTGTTTTTAAATATAATAGATAATTTTCAGCGGTTTCTATTTGTTTTTTAGCGATAAAATCTTCTAAAATGGTTTCAATACCTGGGGTAATGAAAAAAAGACCTGTCTGGTATTTTTTGATATCCTCTATTGTAATTTCTGTTTCAGTAGTTTGAATGAAGGTTGAAAGAGCTATTAAGTTTTTAAGTCCTTCATCGTTTTTAGCATAAACCAATAAAGAACCTAAAAACAAATCATAATGAAATTCAATATACATGCCAATCACTGGTTTGATATTTGCTTTTTGGGTCAGCTTTAAAAAACGATACATACCATAAAGGTTTTTATCGTCACTGATTGATAAATATGTGAATTGATTTTCTTTGGCCTTTTGAATGAGATCTTCTAATTTAATCGCACTTTTTAAAAGGCTATATGAACTTTGAATGTAAAATGCTCCAATCATATTATCACCTTATCTATATTATACTATAAAGTTTATTCATATGTTTTCATATTAAAAAAAAGATAGGTTATAACCTATCTTAACTATTTGCAAATCTAACGCCTAATTCAAAGCATTCTTCAAGTTCTTTACTACTTGGGGTTGAGTTGATTTTTAATCCTTTTTCAATGAGTTGAATGTTTTGGTCATAACATCTGTCTTCCCATGCATCCATCCATTCGCCATCTCCCCAGCCGTAAGATCCAAATAAAATGATTTTTTTGTCTCCTAATTGTGTTTCTATTTCTTCAAAGAAAGGTTCAAAATCGTCTTCCTCTAAATTTT
>JAAYQV010000142.1 GCA_012519065.1 Phytoplasma sp. | reverse complement strand
TTGATGATATCAACTGCTATTTTAAAACCAATGTTTTTAAGTTTTAAGATAGTTTTGATAACATCTTCTTGAATCATAGCATTTTGGAAGTTTAAAAGTTCTAAAACGATGTGTTTGGGGTTAATTTTATATTTTTGAACAATTTTTTGGAAGGATGAAACGACATTGGCACTTATAAGTTGTCTTAAGCTAATGTTTATGTGCCATAAGAAATCTTTGGGTAAGTTTCTTTTAAATTCAACACTGGTTTTAACGATATTTTCTAATCCCCATAAACCGATCCAATCGATGTCACCTGAGTTTTCTAACATAGTTATGAATTGATCAGGGGTTTGGGTGCCTTTAATTGGGTGTTGCCATCTGAGTAAACTTTCAAATCCTAAAATATTGTTTTCTTGAATGTTCATGATGGGCTGGAATAAAAAGTAGAATTCTCTTTTTCTAATGGCTTGTTTTAGCTCATAATAGAAATTAATGTATTCTTTGCTTCTATTCATGTCTTTGGTATATGGTTTGATAGTGTTCCCACCTGAGTATTCTGCTACATAAATGGCTATTTTTAGGGCTTCTATGAGGGTTTCAGCTGTTTGTCCGTGCATTGGGTATGTGACATATGAGATGGTGACTGTTTTTTCTATGAATATGTCTTGAAAAATTTGAACTTTTAGTTCAGATGCTTTTTTAATTTGTTTGGTTAAAGTAGTCATTTGATCTTCTGGATAGATGTTGGGTAAATAGATTAAGATGTTTTCCTCTCTAAAGCCATAACCTATTTTCGAGCCTCTTGGTAAGATGTTTTTGATGTGGTAGTGAATTTCTGAAATAAGACTTTCTATTTCTTTTTCTAAGTAGTTATCAGATACTTCAGAAAAATGATCTATATTAACGCTTAAAACAGTAAAAAAACTGTTTTTTTGTTCTTTAGCGATTTTTGATTGAATGAATTTTTTCATTAAGTCATATGAAAGTGATTCATTTGAAGACATTAATTGTTCTTCGATTGCTTGTTTTTTTTCGTTTTTAATCGTTTTTATAAAGACAATAATTAGAATAAGCATACAAATGCTCACCCCAATGACTAGTCCTATCATTACGCCGTCACTCATGATAATTCTCCTTTTTTAGTTAAGATGATAGATGCCTGATTTGGTTTTCCTATGTAATAACCTTGTAGGTAATCACAACCAAGTTTGGCAAGTATTTCTGCTTGTTCTTTGGTTTCAACGCCTTCTGCTATGACTGTGAGATTAAGATTATGTGCTAAGTCTATAAGCATTTTGACAATGACTTTTGAGTTTTCTTCTAAAACGATGTGATCAATGAATTGTTTATCGATTTTAATCGCATCTACGGGTAGGTCTTTTAAATATTTTAGTGAGCTATATCCGGTCCCAAAATCATCTAGATGAATTTTAAAGCCTAGTTGTTTGAGTAGTTTTAGTTTATCACTTACTAGGTCAAAAGATTGAACTAAAATGGTTTCTGTTAGTTCTAAAACAATTTTAGAAGGTGAAACTTGGTGTTCTTTGGTTTTTTCTTGTAGGTAGTTGATGAACCCTGGTTCTACTAATTGTTTTGCTGAAATGTTTAGGGCAATGTTAATGTTAGGGTTTAGTTTGAAAATTTGTAAGATTTTTTCAATGGTCATTTTTCCAACTTCGTTGATTAAGGAATCTTCTTCTGCTAATTGAATATATTTAGAAGGTGATGTATGGATATATTTTTCATGGTTCCATCTTAAAAGGGCTTCATAACTGTCTATTTTCTTTTTTAAGATGTGGTATTTAGGTTGTAGGTACATCATGAATTGATCTGGAGTTTTTAAGGCTTGTTCAAAGTCTTTTCTCATAGTTTCTTCTTGTGTTAAATAATAACTTAATTCTTGATCGTATTCAATGTAATCATATAGATTTGATTTTTTAGCTTTGTTCATGGTTAGTACTAAGATTTCATATAGTTTTTCACCTGGGTTTGTTCTAATGATTTCTTTGTTTAAGATGAGTGCTGCTTTTAAGTTGATTTTCATGGAGACTTGATTGATTTCAATTGTTTTTTGATATTGAGATAAATAGGTTTCAATTTTGATTTTGAGTTGTTCTTTGGTAAGTTGGGTGTTTTCATAAATCATGATGAAAACATCACTTCTAACATGGAATAATTTAGCGTTTGATGCAAGTTCTGATTGTTTTAAATTTTTAATAAGGTAATCAATGATGTGGTCTGCATGTTTAACTCCATGAATTTGTATTAAGTTTCTAAAGTCTTTGATGTCAAACATGGCAATTGCTTCGATCTTTTTTTGACTGGCTTCATCCATGTATTGATTAAAAGCAAGTAGATTAGGTATTTTGGTTTTAATATTCAAAAAAGCAAGTTCTTTATAATATTTAGCGTATTTGGCTGTTTTTTCTAAGTCCTCTCCAATTAAGATAAAGGTTTCTTTTTGCGGGATGATGGTAAAATGATAAGTTTTGTTAAAAACTCCTGCGACAAAGAAATGCTTGTTTCTTAAGTCCTTAGGTTCTTGGATACTAATATCAGAGAAGTTAAAAATGGATTGATATCTAGCTAAGGGTTTGTATTTTTCACTAACTTTTAGGATTTTTCCTCTTGAGTCTATAGTAAGTATACAAACTTCAGTTTTTTTGGCTGTTTCATAAAATTTATTTCCTGTTTCTTCTGCGTTAAATTCTTTGTTTAGTAAAAAGCCATAAATTGAAAATGCGGCCACTATGATTAAAATCAAAGCAATCCCCTGATAAGTTAGGGGTGAGATGATGTCTCTATAGTGAGAACTTAAAACAGTTTGAATAAGGAGTAGATTAGAATTTAAGTGTGTAAAGGAAAAATAAGTTGAACGATTATCAAATTTGGTTTTAAAGGAACCATTTTCTAAGGATAAATGTTTTATAAAATCAGCACTTCCTTCTGAACTTAAATAATAAGTTAGGGTGTTGGCTTGATATTTTGAGTTATAACTATGGATGATTGTGCCATCTTTAGAGGCGATAAAATAGTTGTATGGGTTATGATCATTTAAGACTGTAAAAAAGGTTTCTAAAGTTAAATATCCAACGGTAGTTTCTGTCTTTAAGACTAAAACATTGGTTGGATTGGTTTCTAGTTTGCTTAAGTTATTTAAGCGTATGGCTTGAAAGTTTGTTAGTTGATTGATGTCTGTGTTAAGGTCTTCTAAGGTGATGTAAATGGCTTGTGTTGATTGATTTTGTTTAAATAATTCATATTCATAATCTAGTTGTTTTAAAATGGTTTGTGTTGTACCTATATTTTTTTCTAATGCTAGTTGTGTTGATTTTTTAATGAGAAATTGTTGACTATATAAAAAATAAAACACAAATAGTATAAACAGAAAAAACAGTGAGCTAAAAAAAGTGATTAAATAATACTTTTTTCTCATAAATAATCTTCCCCTTACATGTTACATAGCATCATTTTACACAAAATAATGATTTCTAGCAAATAAGATATGTTTTTAATGGTAAAAAGTTATAGATATAAAAAAATCCCTTAGTAAATATTACAGTTTTTATATCTGTAATACCTACTTTAAGGGATCATATGTTCATAAGATTATTTGCTTAATTTTAGTTTTCTTTTCTTTAGAAATTCCCACTTGACCTTATACTCATTAAGTTCTAATCTTAAATTATTGCTCAGAAAATATTATTATGAAGTAAAGAAGTTTTCTCCGTAATCAACGATAACAGCACAATTTTCATCTGCTTCTCATCTTTTTAGTATGGAGGACACATTATAACTGTTACTACTAATTAATTTTCATCTCCTTATGATTTATCGCTAACATTTTTAGACCTTTCTTTCTAAACATATTTTCATGTCTAAAACTTCCGCTATTGAAACTATCGTACTTAATTGAGGGCTATCCAATCTTTTTTCTATTCTTGATATTGTTGATTGCTTAATCCCTGTTAATTTTGCTAATTCGAACTGAGTGATTCCTTTTTCTTTCCTTGTTTCTATTATACTTTCAATAATTCCTTTTTCTATTTCGTATTCTTTTTGCCACTGTTTTAAAGTATTATTCTTACTAACTATTTTATTTATTGCATTTATCGCACCACTTTGTCCATTTATCTTTTCTTTTTTCATTTTTCTCACTTTCCTTGTAAAATATGTTGTTATTTAATTATTTTTTTAACTTTTGACTCTCATTTTTAATATTACAACAATATACATTTTTTTCTTTTTAGTAGATAGTTTTTCTAACTATAAAAAAAATCCCTCTTGATAGGAACTAAAGTGAATTTTATAGTTCCTATCAGAGGGAATTAAGCTTTTTTTAAGATTTCTAAGTTTATTTAATATTTAACGCAGCTAAACCAGCTAGGTTTAGTAAACCCCAAGGTTTATTAAAGTGTGGTTGGAAGAAAAAGTCTACAAACGCTAATTCTTCAACAGTCATTTCTTTTTGAATACATACGCTTAACGTATTCATTTTTTCTGTAAGATCTGATTCAGAAATGATTTGTCCTCCTAAAATTCTTCTTGAGTTTTTATCAAAGACAATTTTTAAAGTTGCTTCATCATAAGTCGGCATAAATTCAGGACGGTTATTATCAGTCACTGTAACAGTTCCATAATTAATCCCTGCATCTTTTGCTACACCTTCAGTTAATCCTGTTGATGAAATACTCCAGTTGTATATTTTAATGCCCGATGTCCCTTGTGTTCCTACGTATTTTACGTTTGGTCCTTTAATATTTAAGCCTACTAAGGTTCCCATTCTTACAGCGTTAGTTGCTAATGGAATGTATTTAGACTCTTTGGTTGGGTTATAATAAATGTTTGCACAGTCACCACATGCATAAACATCTGGATTAGATGTTTGCATGTATTCATTAACGATTAATGCACCATTTGGTGTTGTGTCTAAATCTTTTTTGAATAATTGTGTGTTTGGTCTAAATCCAACACACATAATGACCATATCCACTTCAAATGTTTCTTTATCTGTAGAGATATGTGTTACTTGATCTCCATCTACTGTAAACCCTTTGACTTTTT
>JAAYQV010000141.1 GCA_012519065.1 Phytoplasma sp. | reverse complement strand
GATGATGGAGAGCCTAGTAGAACTGCGGGAATTCCTATTTTAGAAATTTTGAAACAAAAAAACTTAACTAATGTTTATGCTGTTGTGATTAGGTATTTTGGTGGTATCAAATTAGGTGCTGGTGGTTTGATTAGAGCTTATGCTAAAGCACCTTTAGAGGCTTTAAATGAGGTTGGGTCTTTTTATAAAAAAGTTTTTGCTCCAGTGGTTAAGATTAGTTTTCCTTATCATTTAATCGATAAGATGGATCAGCATTTTAAGGATCAAGTAATGATTTCTGAGAAAGAGTATTTAAATGACGTTACTTATACGCTTATTTTTGAAAAGGAAGAAAATTTAAGTTTATTAGAAGAGATTAAATATTTATTATCTGAAGTGATTTATTTGGAAAAGACATTGCTTAAAATGCCCGTTTCTATTTAAATATGTGATGATATAAACTAAAGGGCACTCATATTTGAGTGCCCTTGTTTTTTATTGGTTTGAAAATATGTCAACTATGGTTAATGCCCAATCTGCTAGTAAATGGCCTACAATAATTGAAATAATAAAACTAGCGACATGTATTTCACTAATTTTACCTTTCCTAAAAATTTTTTCAATTTGGATAGATTTGATGATGTGAAAAGATACGGCAAACCCTATGATGAAAACTGGAAGATATATAAAATAATCCATCATAATCTTCCAGCTCCACTTTTCATAATGTTTTCCCTTAATTCTCTTTCTAACTTAGACATATCCACATTGTCTTGTTTTTCAATTTCAAGGTTTTGTTTTTTAGCAGCCATAAATGCAGATAGTGCTTTTTGGTATGTTTTAGCCATCATTGCGGATAACGCTAAAACATTTAGTTCATTGTTTTTAAAAACAACGACTCCTTTTTCAACAATTAAGAAAGATTCATTACTACCTGAGACTAATTTAATGTATCCTTCGTCTACTGTTAAAATAATTGGAACGTGTTTTTCTAAAATAGCTGTTTCACCATCATGGTTTTTAACAACTACATAGTCAATTTCATCTTGATATAAAGTACCACTGTAAGAGGTTACCTTAAATCTCATAATTCTTCTGCCTTTTTAATGACATCATCAATAGTTCCAACCATTGAGAATGCCGCCTCAGGTAGATGATCATGTTTTCCTTCAATGATTTCTTTAAATCCTCTGATGGTTTCATGAATCGGTACATATGAACCAGGAATGCCTGTAAACTGTTCTGCAACGTTCATATTTTGAGATAAGAATAACTGAATACGTCTGGCACGGTGAACTAATTTTTTATCTTCTTCTGTTAATTCATCCATCCCTAAAATCGCAATGATATCTAATAACTCATGATATCTTTGAATCATAGATTGTACCTGACGAGCTACTTCATAATGTTCTTTTCCAACGATTTCTGGTGTTAATGCTCTTGAGGTTGATGCCAGTGGATCTACTGCAGGGTAGATACCTTCTTCTGTTAGTTTTCTACTTAAGTTGGTCGTTGCATCTAAATGCGAGAATACGGTTGCTGGCGATGGGTCTGTATAGTCATCAGCTGGTACGTATATTGCTTGAATAGATGTAATAGAACCATATTTGGTTGATGTAATTCTTTCTTGAAGTTTCCCAACTTCTGTTGCAAGCGTTGGTTGGTATCCAACGGCTGATGGCATACGGCCTAATAAAGCCGAAACTTCACTACCTGCTTGAATGAATCTAAAGATGTTGTCAATAAAGAGTAGGACATCTTGTTTTTCTCCATCTCTAAAGTATTCAGCCATGGTAAGTCCTGTTAGAGCCACTCTCATACGAGCTCCTGGGGGTTCATTCATTTGACCAAATACTAAAGCAGTTTTATCTAATACCCCTGATTCTTTCATCTCATGGTATAAATCATATCCTTCTCTGGTTCTTTCACCTACACCGG
>JAAYQV010000025.1 GCA_012519065.1 Phytoplasma sp. | reverse complement strand
ATCCTGTCTTCCCGACCAGTTTAAAACTTAATATGCGGGTGTCGTATAATGGCTATTACCCTAGCCTTCCAAGCTAGAGACGTGAGTTCGATTCTCATCACCCGCTCCATTTTTAAAATAAATAACATAAGATATTAAAGAGCACATAAGAGTGCTCTTTTTTTATGCAAATGGCTTAACTTAAAACGCTTCCCACGATATAAATATCACTGTAATGTAAAAAAATATATAGTAAGTAAAACTCCAGGTAGATATTTCATCAACTGGGATGGTAAAATGATTGCTGAAATAACCTATTCAGTAGCAGGAGAAACAATGATTATTATCGATCATACTTATGTGAGTGATGATTTTAGAGGTGAAGGATTAGGAAAAATCATGCTAAATCAAGCAGTAGAAGATGCAAGAAAATCAAGAATAAAAATTGTTTCATTATGTCCTTTTGCAAAGTCTTTTTTTGAGAAAAACAAAAATGCACAAGATGTGTTGAAATAAAAAAATAAAATGAGGTGACAAGAAAATTCATAAAAAAGTTGTTAAAAACTAACGTCGTATGATACAATAAAATTAAAAGGGAGAGGGGTAATAAAAATGAATCAAAAAAGAAGTATTAGTAAAACATTAGCTGTTGTTGCGTATGTAGTCTTATTGTTACAAATAATTATTTCATCTATGGGAACACAAAACTCAGGCGTTGTAGATGATATGAGTTTTATACTTATACTAGGTTTAGGTGTTGCTTTCGTTTTTGCAAATAATAACGTTGTTGAAAAAGTCGGATACATTATTTTATCCATTGTGGCAGTCACAGGATTAGCAGCATTTTTAGTAGAATCTTCATCTACAGGCTTTAAATTTGGTATTGAAGATATTATTGGCCTTATCATAGTTGCTTTATTACTAATCAGTTCAGGAGCTTACTTATTTAAAGCAGTCTTAGAATATTATGATTATAATAAAGAAGGTGTTCTATCTTTTGGTAAAGTTAGAAACGAAAAACTCCACAATTTAAAACGTTGGAAGAAATTAAATGAAACTCATTTAGTTTCAGATGAAGTTTATGAACAATTAAGAAAAGTTGTTTTAAATAAAGAAACAACATCAGCAGAAAATAAAAAATTATTAGAAATGTTAGAACTTATGGAAAACCAAGTTGCTTATGAAGCAGACTTAGTTGAATTACTATCCACACTATAAGAATGAAAGATGCTACTTTAAGTAGCATCTTTTTTTTCGTCTAAAGGCACAAAAAACATTTTTTTCAGACTATGGTATAATAAATGGTGAAGGAAGTGAAAAAAATGATAGTAGGAACAGTAAAAGAAGTTATCAACAGTGAATTTAGAGTAGGATTAACCCCTAGTAGTGTCAAAGAACTTATTTTAGCAGGACACGAAGTTTTTATTGAAAAAGATGCAGGACTAAACTCAGGGATATCTAACCAAGATTATATAGATGCTGGTGCGACCATTCTAAATACAGCAAAAGAAGTATGGAACAAGGTAGAATTATTAATGAAGGTAAAAGAACCGCAACCAGAAGAATATCAATATTTCAAAGAAAATTTAACCATTTTTAGTTTCATGCATCTATCAGCACACAAAGATTTAGCATTAGCTCTTATTGAAAATAAAACCAATGCCATTGCATATGAAACTGTAGAAACAAAATCAGGTATTTTACCGTGTTTAAAACCAATGAGTGATATTGCTGGACGACTAGGAGCTATTATAGGTGCTAACTATCTTCAAAAAACCAATGGTGGTAGTGGAGTATTACTACCTGGTATTCCTGGTGTATATAGAGCAAATGTTGCTATTATAGGAGCTGGGAACGTAGGAATTAATGCACTTAAAATTTTAGTAGGACTAGAAGCAAACGTAACGATATTAGATGTAGACTATGATAAACTTTCACATCTAGATCAACTATATGGAAACAAAATTCAAACGTTATATAGTAGTGAAAGCAATTTAGAAAAAGCCATTACTCATGCAGATTTAGTTATTGGTGCAGTTTCTTTAAAAGGGTATAAAACGCCACAACTCATCAAAAAATCATATTATCAAAAAATGAGAAAAGGCAGTGTTATTATAGATGTTGCTATAGATCAGGGTGGATCAACTGAGTTTAGTCAAAAAACAAGCCATGATGATCCTATATACATAGTTGATGGCATCATTCATTATGCAGTCCCAAACATTCCAGGTGCAGTTCCTTTAACTGCAACACAAGCATTAAATGACGCAACCATTAAGTATGCCCTATATATAGCTAATCATGGGGTTAAAAAGGCAATAACAACGCATCATGACTTAAAAAAAGGGTTTAACATATATAATCAGCAAGTTGTTAACCAAAATATTGCAGATACATTAGAGTTAGAATATAAGCCAATATAAATGATAATGGCTATGACTTGCCAAATATAGGTAAACTATATATAATATAAGTATAAAAAAAGGTTGGAGGGAAAAAAAATGGGATTTTGGTTTTTTAAAAGAAAAAAGAAGAAACAAGAAGTTGTTGAAGAAACAAAAGTAGAAAAAGATTTAGAACAAGAAGTTAAAGAAGTACCGACAGAAAAACCTAAAGCAGTAGAGAAAAAAGTTAAAGCTGAAGAAACAGTAGAAGATGATGTTTCTGAAGATGCTGAAGTAGATGCTAAAGAGACTAAAAAACAAGTCGCTAATAAATATCATATTTCACAAAATAAAGATGAAAAAAGTCCACATTTTAAAAGTTGGCGTGTTAGAAAAGCTGGTTCAAATAAAACCATAAAGTATTTTGAAACACAAGCAGAAGCTATTAAGTTTGCAGAAGGATTAGCTGAACGAAACGATGGTTCGATT
>JAAYQV010000024.1 GCA_012519065.1 Phytoplasma sp. | reverse complement strand
TTGATTGTTGAAGTGACAGACCACACCAAACAACATAGTGACTATAAAATTAAACTCACAGCAGAAGAAAATACACAAGTTAAATATTTATTAATTGCTGCATTAGAAAGTAAACAAGCAATTATTAATCATGACTTTATTACTGAAAGAAATGCTAATCTAGAATTACTGGCCGGTTTAGTCAGTGATGTTCTAACAGCTAAACTAAATGTTTTAGTTTCAGGCGAGGGTTCTAATGTTAAAATTAGAGCAGTAGCCGTTTCTAGTGATGAAAACCATCAAGTCATTGATGTATATATGACACATAAAGCACCTAACACCAACGGCGATATGACTAACATCGGGATTGCTGGTAAAAAAGGAGTCGTTGTTTTAAACGGTATTGAAAAAATAGAAAAAGGTATGAAAAACTCAAATGTTTATCAAACCCTAAAAGGCATCATTACCTCAGATGAGGCTCGTATTGATGTAAACCCTATTTTATTAATCGATGAATACGACCTACAAGGTGCAGGTCACGCCGCAACAGTAGGTAGAATAGAAGAAGAATCACTTTATTACCTACAAAGTCGTGGATTAACCAAACAAGAAGCAGAAAGATTAATTATTAATGGATTATTAAATCCATTAATTGAAGAAATAGAAGATGAAGAATTAAAAGAAAGATTTATTGAATTAGTTAATGTAAGGATATGATTGATATGAACGCTGAAATAAAAAAAAGATTTCCCTTTTATGAAAAAAATAAAGATGTAACATACCTAGATACGGCTGCATCTTCTTTAAAATTAGATGAAGTAATTAACAGTTTAAATGATTACTACATCAACAATGGAACCAATATTCATAGAGGCGTATATAAACTAGCACACAATGCTACAGAAGCGTTTGAAGAAACAAGAAATGTTGTAGCAAGTTTCATCCATGCTAAGCCAGAGGAAATCATTTTTACAAAAGGCACAACCGATGCTTTAAATAAATTAGCTTACTCATATCAAAAAAATATTCAACCAGGTGATCAAATTATTACAACCGAGTTAGAACACCATTCATCTCTCATCCCTTGGCAAAGTGTTGCTAAAGATAAAAAAGCAGAATTAAAATACATTCCGCTTACAAAAGAGGGAGAAATTACGGTAGAAAACTTTAAAAAAGTTCTAACCGATCAAACCAAAGTTGTTGCAATCACTTATGTTTCTAATGTTTTAGGATATCAAACGCCAATTAAAGAGATTACACGATTAGCTCACGAAAAAGGAGCCGTAGTTATCTTAGATGCAGCTCAAGCAGTCACACATATGGAAATAGATGTAAAAGCCTTAGATGTTGATTTTATGGCTTTTTCAGCACATAAAATGTATGGGCCAAACGGTGTGGGCGTTTTATATGGTAAAGAAAATAGATTAAATGACTTATCCCCATTTGAGTTTGGTGGAGAAATGGCTCATTTGGTCTATAAAGATCATTCCACTTGGAAAGATATTCCACATAAGTTTGAAGCAGGCACACCAGTTATAGGTGAGGTCATTGCCTTTAAGGAAGCGATTAAGTTTATTAAATCCATTGGGTTAAAGACGATATATGAACATGAAATGTCATTAAGAGCATATACAGTTGAAAAACTTAATCAAATAGAAGGGGTCACGATTTATAATAAAGAAACACAAAGTCCAATCATCACATTTAATATAGAGGATATTCACCCTCATGATGTGGCCAGTGTTTTAGACCAAAAAAATGTCTATATTAGAGCAGGACATCATTGTGCCCAACTGGTTGCTCAGTTTTTAGGGGTAACATCTACTTTGAGAGCTTCTTTTGGTATTTATAATACAAAAGAAGATTGTGATCGATTGATAGACGCGGTAAAAGCGGCTAAAGAATTTTTTAATGGTTTTTGGTGATAAAAATGGATATACAAAATTTATATAGACAAGTGATTATGGATCACTATAAAAACCCACAAAACAAAGGACTTCTTAATGATGGTAGTTATTTAACCATTCATATGAACAATCCTTCTTGTGGTGATGATATTATGGTCCAAATGAAAATAGAAAATGATGTTATAACAGATATTAGACATTTAGGAACAGGATGTTCTATTTGTTGTTCCTCAGCATCTGTCATGTCTGTCACATTAAAAAAACAAAGCATACAAAATGCAGAAAAAATCATTCATGAATTTTATGAAATGATTCAAGGACATCAATATAACGAAAATATTTTAACCGGAGATGCTGTTGTTTACCAGGGGGTAGCACAATTTCCTGCAAGAGTAAAATGTGCAACCTTATCATGGAAAGCGATAGAAAAGGGGTTAAATAATAAGGAGTGATCTTATGGATGACAATAAGAAAAAAATAGATTCAATCATAGGTGATTATCAATATGGTTTTATAACCGAGTCAAAACCTATTTTAGATACAGGTAAAGGGATTAACCAAGAAATTGTAAAACAAATCAGTCAAATCAAAAAAGAAGATGACTGGATGATGCAATATAGATTAGATAGTTATAAAAAATTCACAGAAATTCCAAATCCAAACTGGGGGCCAGATTTATCATTTATTAATTTTGATGATTTTACATACTACATTAAACCAAGTGATAAACCTGAAACCAATTGGGACGAAGTACCAGAAAAAATTAAACAAACATTTGAAAGATTAGGTATCCCACAAGCAGAAAGAAATTACTTATCAGGCGTATCCACACAGTTTGAATCAGAAGTAGTTTACCATAGCACACAAAAAGAATTAGATGATCTAGGGGTTATTTACGTTGATACAGATACGGCTTTAAGAGAGTATCCAGAATTATTTAAAAAATATTTTGGAACTGTTGTTAAAAACGATGACAATAAATACGCAGCATTAAATGGGGCTGTTTGGAGTGGAGGATCTTTCATTTACATTCCAAAAGGTGTTCATGTACCTAAACCACTACAATCATACTTTAGAATTAATTCAGAACAAATGGGGCAATTTGAAAGAACCTTAATCATTGTAGATGAAGGGGCTTATGTAAACTATGTTGAAGGATGTACAGCACCAGTTTATTCTAAAGATAGTCTACACGCAGCCATTGTAGAAATTATTGTTAAAAAGGATGCAACTTGTAGATACACTACTATTCAAAACTGGTCAGATAATGTTATAAATTTAGTAACAAAAAGAGCCCATGTTTATGAAGGTGGCCATATGGAATGGATTGATGGTAACATTGGATCAAATGTGAATATGAAATATCCGTCTTGTATTTTATTAGAAGAAAGAGCTAAAGGTACAACCATTAGTATTGCTTTTGCAGGTAAAGGACAGTGGCAAGATGCGGGAGCTAGAATGATCCATTTAGCACCAAATACAACCTCAAATATCATTTCTAAATCCATTGCTAGAGGTGGTGGAGCAGTAAACTATCGAGGAAAAGTGTTGTTTGGTAAAAATGCAAAAGGTGCTAAGTCTAATATTGAGTGTGACACTATTTTATTAGATGGAATTTCAACAAGTGATACTATTCCGCTTAATGTGGTAAAAAACAGTGATGTTTTTTTACAACACGAAGCAACTGTTTCAAAAATATCTGAAGACCAACTCTTTTATTTAATGAGTAGAGGGTTAAGTGAAGCAGAAGCAACAGAAATGATTGTTATGGGCTTTATTGAGCCTTTTGCTAAAGAGTTACCTATGGAGTATGCAGTAGAGTTAAATCAATTGATTAAACTTGAGATGGAAGGTTCATTAGGATAGAATATATAATGAGAATTATGCTTGAATAAAGATTAAAAAAGAACAAATAGTATTGTCATCGATGAAACATCAAAGGCAATTTCTATTTGTTCTTTTTAACTATAAAAATAAAGTTGTGAAAATGTAAGGGATCTACTTTGTTAGAGTTAAAATTTCAGTGACTCCATATTGATAGTAAGCATTGGGTGAGTATGTTTTACTATGAACGAAGCTTAAGGTATGACTTTCTAAACTATAATAGGCATTGATTAAAATCAAAAAATTTCTCTTCCCTATATTTTGGTAAGAGATGTTGTGAGTTTCTTCGATTTTTTCTTTAGTTAAACTACTATTTGTCTGTTTGAATTGCATAATAACGTGGTGGAAAAATTGCTCTTTTGGTTGATGGATATCCTCAAAACGATTGATAAGATTAATAATTTCTTTAGATGAAAAAGTGTATTTTTCATTATGAATTAGAAGAATTAAAACCGCAGTCTTATTTCTTTTATGTTTATACGGGATATAGTCAAATTTATAGTATAAACTTAAATGAGCATTAGATTGAAAATGGATATAGCCTCTGGAGATAATTTTCTTTAAAAAGTCTTCTGATAGAATTGGAGTTTCAAATTTCACAGCTGATTCAAGGGTACTAAAAAGACTCAAATGCTGATACTTAAAAGTGTAGTGATCAAGTTGTTTTTTTAGGAAAAACAACAGAATGGTAGAGAGAAGCAATATTAAAGCAACATACATTAGAGAAACAGATAATTCATTTTCAGAAAGCATTATAATAATGCTTGAAATAAGCATTAAAATAAAAACAAAAATTATAGATATAAGGTAAAGTCGTTGTTTGTTTCGTACAGTTTTCATTGATATTCCTCCATATAAGACATTATATCACAAATTAATATGATATAATTTAAGATAAGAAAGCAGGAATGATCATATGAGATATTTAATTTTAAAATTTAAAAATAAAATCAATAAAGATATTAATATCAATGAAATCATACATGATCTTTTTAATCCTGTT
>JAAYQV010000140.1 GCA_012519065.1 Phytoplasma sp. | reverse complement strand
TTTGTTTTTAGAAAGTTTTAGTTTAAAAGAATCCATTTCCAACTCTAAAGACATTAAATTTGATGATTCAAAATCTTTTATTATACTTTGAACTTCTTTTATTTTCATATATATCTACCTACTTATTTATTAGCTTCTACGTAGTTTAAAATATCTTCTACTGTTTTTAAATTAGCAGCGGCTTCATCACTAATTTCAATATCAAAAGTTTCTTCTATTCTCATAACTAATTCAACAACATCTAAACTATCTACGTTTAAATCCTCTTCTAAATTTGTATTTCTATTAATAGTTGATGCCTCTAAACTTAATTCGTCTGCGATTAATTCTATGATTTGTTCTAACATAATATCTTCCTCTTTCTATCAATTCTTTGATGTTTAAATGTTTTGATGTTCAAAACATATTTATATTGTATCATTTTTAACTTCCTTGTCAATAGAATAGTTGTTTATCATATATATTAGAAAATAAAATTTTATGTTTAATAAAAAAAACAGCTTATTGAAAGCTGTTAAAGTGGCATTACATTTTTATTTAATTCTTGATTCACAATTTGTCCTACTGAACTATAGACTGCAAATAAACCACAAACAATACCAACATATCCGGCAATCACTGTGATCATATGAATTTCTGTGAAATCACCAATCGCTAGTAATAAGAACAATAAGGTTAATGACCCAAACACTAGTTTTGAAATGGTATTGTGTGTTAATGTCCCGATGAACATAAAGCCTGTGAAGACTGCCCATAATAACAAGTAAAATCCTAATGATGTTGTGTCTGCAGCGGGAATATTAGGTAACCCTGTTTTAATTAATACAAAGCTTAACCAAAAGAAACCATATGCAACAAATGCAGTTCCTCCAAAAGTATTACCTTGTTTGAATTCTAAAACTCCTGCGATGATTTGAGCTAAACCACCTAATGCAATACCCATTGCGATGATTACAATTGATAGCTCTATGATTCCTGCGTTAGCAAGATTTAATAAAATGGTTGTTAAACCGAAGCCTAATAAGCCCAGCGATGCTGGATTACTTTTTTGTGTTGTTGACATTTTTTCCACTCCTTATAGATTATCGTACACAACCACTATTATAATAGATTTTTTTTAAAAAGATAGTCCTTTAATCAACATAATTTGTAAAGTAATTTTGGATGAGGACAATTGGTGTTCCTTTATCTCCACTACCACTAATTAAATCACATAATGAACCGATTAAATCTACATACTTTCTTGGTGTCGTCCCTAGGGAAACATCTTTACCAACCAAATCTTTATCTTTATTTTTGATTTCTTCCATGATGGCTTTTTTTAAATCTTCACCTTTTAATTTTGCATATTTATCATCTGCTAAATATTTGATCTTAACTTCGTTTGGACTGCCTTCTAAACCATCTGTATAAGAAGGCGATACAACTGGATCTGCTAACTCCCAAACGCCACTAGATGGATCTTTAAAAGCTCCGTCTCCATAGATCATGACCTCAATTTTTTTACCCGTTAGTTTATGTAATTCATTTTGAATATCAAAAACCAAACTATAATTTCTAGGAAATAACTTTACTTTTTCCTTTGTAGCGGTATTTGAACCTAGTAATCCATAAGTTTCATTATAACCACTACCGTTAATAGATTGTGTTAGTATATCATCCAATCCATAAACTACAAGATTTTCATTGTTTTTTAAAATAGCTTTGGTTTCTTTTCTTAAGTGGATGTTTGCTACTAGTATATTAGATGTATAGTCTATGATGGTTTCAACCTGATTGGATAAAACAAACTCTACTTCAGTCTTTTCATCTTGGCATATTTTACGATAATATTCAATCATGTTTACGCCAGTATACATATGTTTAAATTCAGAAAAACGCGTTTCATATTCACTTTCTGTAATAATGTCACTATAAGGATTGATGTTATATTTTTTTAAATCTTTTTCTTCTAATATATTATTACCTACTTCATCTTTTGGATAACTTAATAAGACAGTTATTTTCTTAGTAGCTCTTGCGATGGCTTTTAATAAAATAGAAAAACGATTTCTTGATAAAATGGGAAAAACCACTCCTAAATGATCGGCATTGTTATATTTATTTTTAATATCAGACGCGATTTGATCAACTGTGGCATAATTCCCAAGACTGATTCCTACAACGCCTTCTGTAATACCAATGATGTCCTTATCATTTAGAGTAAAACCTTCTTTTTTAGCCGTTGTTAAAACTGAATCAACAACTATTTGAACCAAATTGTCTCCTTCTTGAATGATTGGTGTTTTAATACCTCTGGCTATAGTTCCTAGATTTTTCATAATTAAACATCCTTCCTTTTCTTTGATTTAAGACGGACTTATTATACCATATTTTTTTTATCTTCATCGCTTTTTTTCAAAGTCTTAATATTTTCTTAATCCAAGGAATTATCTCTAATTTTTAGCCCAAAAAATGATATAATTATATTAAAGAAGGTGATTTTTTTGAATATATTACTCGTTGAAGACGAAAAAGAATTAGCTTTTGCTTTAGTTGAAGCTTTAGGAAAGCATAATTTAATTGTAGATGTGGCCTTTACAGGTAAAGCTGGTTTATTAGAGGCAGAAAGCCAAAATTATGATTTAATTATTTTAGATATCATGTTACCAGAGATGAGTGGTTTAGAAGTTTTAGAAACACTTAGAAAAAATGGCATTTCAACTCCTGTTTTAATGTTAACTGCTAAATCTACTGTTTCTGATAAAGTCTTAGGACTAAACTTAGGTGCTGATGATTATTTGGCTAAACCTTTTTCTTTTCAAGAACTTTTAGCTAGAATCAAAGTTTTATTAAGAAGGCCCCAACAAATGGTCTCTACTATTTTAGAGTATCAAGGGTTAAATTTAAACCAAGATACTTGTATTCTTTCTTATGGAGAAGAATCTGTTTTACTACCTGCAAAAGAATTTCATTTAATGACTTTATTTTTAAAAAACCAAGATACTTTATTGAGCAAAGATGATATTTTAAATAAGATTTGGGGATTTGATTCTGAAGTTGGATATAATACCGTAGAGGTATATATTTCTTTTTTAAGAAAGAAACTAACTGCCTTAAACTGTCCTGTAACGATTAAGTCTTATAGAAATATAGGCTATAAATTGGATTTATAGTATGTTTAAAAAAGCCCATTTAAATTTCTTTTTAATAAGTATTGGTGTTTTATTTTATGTTCTTGCAGGTATTTCTTTTTTCTTTCATACTTTTTTAAGCGAAAAAGAAAAAAGTGATAGAGATTTTGTTTTAGTAACCATGCTAGAAAATGTGTCTGATATACATGGACCAAAAAGTTTTATCGTATATTTAAAAAATGATGAGCCCTTAAAAATGGATTTTGATGCTTCTTTTTACACTAGTGAAGAAATTTTAAATATTCTTTCATCCATTAAAGAAAAAGGATTAAAACCACAAGAAGAAATTGCCTCTAATCGTATAGGCCATATTTACTATAAAATCAAATATAATCCCTCTTATGATACTTACTTTATTGTAGGTGTTAACAGAGAAGTTGAGGCTTCTATCATTCAATATAGCTTGATTTTATTATTAATTATTGAAACTGCTGTATTTGCGGCTTTATCTACTGTTTTATGGTATAGCTCTAAGTGGGTTGTTAGACCTTTAGAACTTAGTAACGCCAGACAAAAAAGGTTCATTTCTGATGCTAGTCATGAACTTAAAACTCCTTTGACTATCATTTCAACTAGTGCAGAGGTTTTAAAAAATGATTTAGATGATAATAAGTGGATTTCAACGATTCAAGATCAAGTTCAACAGTTAAGTAATTTGATCAATCAATTGTTAGCTTTATCTATTATCGATGAAAAATATGAATTGGTTTCAACCGAAGAATTTGATTTTTCTTCTTTCTTAAATTTAGCGATTTTACCTTATGAATCTTTAGCCTTTGAAAAAGGTATTTCATTTGAAATAGACATTGAACCAAAAATAAAAATTAATGGTAATAAGGAAGCTTTAAAACAACTCATTGGAATTTTTATGGATAATGCTTTAAAGTATTGTTCAGAAAATGGAACCATTAAAGTTCACTTAGAAAAAAATAAACGTATTAAGCTAACTTTTTATAACACAGGTTCAGATATTCCTGATGATAATAAAGAAATTTTGTTTGAACGTTTTTATCGTTCTGATGAGTCTAGAAATTCAGAAAGAAAAGGATTTGGATTAGGACTATCTATCGCTTCTAGATTATGTGAACTTTATAATTATCAAATCAAACCTGAAAGTAAATATAATGAGTTTACTAGCTTTACAATTTTCTTAACCGAACAAAAATAAGAGAGCATTGATCAATGCTCTCTTTTCTTTATTTTCTCTTTAGTTTTGAGATTCTTTTATAATTGTTGTCTACATATTCTTGATGTACTTCTTTATAAAAGTTTGTCCATTCTTTTTTAATATTTTCTCTAGAATAATAGGTTTTAATTTTATTGGCATTCACTAAGGCTTGATGATACATTTCTTTTTTAGTTGCTAATTCGTCAATTAAAGAAATGAATTCTTCATTATTACTTCCTTTTACATATGCATCAAATAAGATGTTTTCATACAGTTCTAAATCTCTTAATAATAGAGGCGTTCCCACGCTACAAGATTCTAAAATAGCCATTGGAAATAGTTCATTGTATGAAGGCATAAATAAAATATCAGCCATATTATACATATCGTTCATTTGGTTTCTTGGAATGATATCTGTAAAAATAACATTTTCAGGAGCTGTTTCCACTGCTTTTTTCAGTTCTTTATATCCGTCTGATATAACTCCAAAGGTAAATCCACCTGCCCATACAAACTTTATATGTGGCATTTTAGAGGCAATTTCAATGAAATCCATAACCCCTTTTCTTGTTTGAACTTGTCCAACACCTAAAACCACAAACTCATCTGGTTTTATGCCATATTTTCCTCTGGTGGTGTTTTTATTTTCAGAGTCTTGTTGGTAGAAACTTTCTTCTGATACAAAGTTAGGTATATATTTGATACGTTCCTTTTTTGCTC
>JAAYQV010000139.1 GCA_012519065.1 Phytoplasma sp. | reverse complement strand
GAAATATTCCAGCAGTTCTTTTCATCAATAAGATGGATAAGGAAAACATTAACTACGAAAGACTACTTGAAGAAATCAGAGAAAAATTAGGTAAAAAAGCAGTACCATTTACCTACCCAATCGGACGGGAACAAGATTTTGAAGGCTTTGTTAACGTCGTTGAAATGAAAGCAAGAATTTATAACGGCGTTGAATGTGTAGATGCTGAAATTTGGGAAGAAAAACTTCCTAAAGTAAATGCGCTTCACGGTATGATTTTAGAAAGTGTCGCAGAAACATCAGAAGTCTTATTAGAAAAATACTTATCTGGTGAAGAAATCACGGATGATGAAATTAAAAAAGGTTTAAGAAAAGGGGTTTTAAATGGAGAATTAACCCCAATTGTCGTAGGTTCAGTTCTAAAAAACATCGGAGTACAAACCACTTTAAATATGCTTATTGACTTTTTACCGGCGCCAGATGAACTTAAAGAGTTAGAAGCTAAAACCCTTAAAGGTGAAATAAAGAGTGTTAAAACCGACAGCAAATTACCATTTAGTGGATTTGTTTTTAAAACCACTGTAGATCCATTTGCAGGAAATATGAACTTGGTAAAAATTAACTCAGGAACATTAGTTAATGGGCAAGAAATCTACAATCCAAAAACAGAAAATATCTCTAAAATTGTCAACTTATCAACTGCTTTAGGAAAAGAATTAATTCCGATTGAAAAAGCGTATGCAGGAGATATGGTATTACTAACAAAAATTGATGGATTAACTACCGGTGATTCCATCAGTGATCCTAAAAATATATTAATCTATGAAGATGTTACTTTACCAACACCGACGATCTATCAAGCTATATCGCCATTAAAAAAAGCGGATGAAGATAAGCTATCACAATCTCTTCAAAGATTACAATTAGAAGATCCTAGTTTTGAAGTAAAACGTGTTAAAGAAACCAATCAATTGTTAATTGGTGGTTATGGAACCAATCACCTTCAATTCATCATAGATAGATTAAAATCTACTTTTAAAGTAGAAGTTGAAGTTTCCGAGCCTAAAATATTATATAAAGAAACCATTAAGAAAAAAGCAATCGGAGAAGGAAAACATAAAAAACAATCTGGAGGAGCGGGTCAATTTGGACATGTTTTTATCGAATTCTCACCAACAGAAGAAAATTTTGTTTTTGAAGAAAAAGTTGTAGGAGGCGCTGTACCGAAAGGATATTTCCCAGCTGTAGAAAAAGGGATTATTGAAACTTTTGAAAAAGGGCCTTTAGCAGGTTTTCCTATTGTCAATGTTAAGGCAACCTTATTAGATGGTTCATATCACTCAGTGGATTCAAATGAGATATCCTTTAAATTAGCGGCTGGACTAGCCTTTAGAAACATTGTTGAGTCACTAAGCCCAACTTTACTTGAACCTATTTTAAAACTTAAAATTAGAGTTAAAGAACAATTTGTTGGAGATATTATGGGTGATTTAAATAAAAGACGTGGTAGAATTCTTGGATTTGAGCAGTTAGGAAATATTCAAGAAATTACAGCAGAAGTGCCTGAAGCAGAAGTTATCAATTACGCAACAGATTTAAAATCAATGACACAAGCCAGTGGTTCTTTTGAAAGAGAATTTGTTAGATATGAAGAAGTTCCTGCTCATATCATTCCAAAAATTATTGAACAATATAAAAGTAAATAAAAAATCATCAACCTATCATTAAATAGGTGATGAAATGAATTGCTTAATGTGCGGATCAAGAATTAAAAATAAAATAACAATTCAAAACTTTTTTCTTCCTAACAAAGAAGAAATGTGTTATACTTGTAGACAAAAATATCCACTTTATCAAGAAGTAATAGTTCTTCCTATTGATTATTATTTAATGTATATCATCAACTTAACAGATTGTGAGGTAATAGAACATATGCCTTACTTAAAAGAAGGCATAAAACAGTTTTTAAGACAAACCGATAAGGATATGATCTTAATGATTGAAGAAAAGATGAATCTACATTTAATTGAGTTAGTAGAAAAATTATGCTTTGGTAATGTAATGATATTAACAACTAATTATAAAGGAGAGATGATTTATGAAATTTGAAGTCATAGGAAAAAATGGATTTGTACCAACAGAGGCTATAAAAAGCTATGCAGAGAAAAAACTACAAAAGGTAATCGATTTTTTTGGGAAAGATGTAGTCCAGTCAGTTACAGTCATTTGTAAGGTTTATAAGGATCATCATAAGGTAGAGGTTACAATTCCCGCTCCTAATATTATTCTAAGATCTGAAGTAAGCGAACAAGATATGTATGCTGCAATCGATCGAAGTGTTGATGCCTTAAGTGCACAAATTAGAAAACATAAAACCAAATTACAAAAACACCTTGAAAAAGAAGGAATCAAACAAGCGTTTAATCAAGATTTAGATATAGAGTCATTAGAAAAAGAAATTATTGCAACTCAATTAGTGAAAAATAAGAAAGTTGAACTAACACCCATGACATCTGAGGAAGCAATTTTGTCCATGGAATTACTGGGGCATAACTTCTTTATTTATCAAGATAAAACAACAAACAAAGTCAATGTTGTTTATCTAAGAGAAGATGGCGACTATGCTGTTATAGAAACAAATAATTAAAACTAGAAAGAAAGGTCCTTTCAAAAATAGTGTGGTAAACACTAAATAGGGCTTTCAAAAATCATGTGGTAAACTACCACTTTCAATTATTGTGTGGTAGTCAAAAGGGCACTTTACGGTGCCCTTTTTCTAT
>JAAYQV010000138.1 GCA_012519065.1 Phytoplasma sp. | reverse complement strand
TTTTATCCCTCTATAAAAGTTTCATA
The DNA here is from genome assembly GCA_012519065.1 of Phytoplasma sp. Classification (GTDB taxonomy): domain Bacteria; phylum Bacillota_I; class Bacilli_A; order Acholeplasmatales; family Acholeplasmataceae; genus Alteracholeplasma. Next base: position 2,117 of record JAAYQV010000138.1, on the reverse strand, counting down.
AATTGGATGCATCCTTTGATTAATGAGAATGGTTAAATAACTTAACACAATCACATTAACTGGAATCAATGAAACGCGTATCTTCAACATCTTGGTTGCAGCAAGTTTTCCCACTTCAATCCATAAAGCCAATGTGTTTGCGGATGTTGCAAAGACATGAGCAATAAGTATTCCTAGAGTAATTAAATACCATTTTGATTTATATCGACTAATAATCCCTGGTAAAAATCCCCACATGGCGGCTGATAAGGCAAAAATCACCGCATAGTTTCCTTGTGGATTTAACATAAATCCAACATAATCGCTAATGATACCTGCCATCAAACCATAAATTGGATTGATGAAAATACTAATGATGATTAAAGGAAGAGCAAACAATGGAGTTCCAAAGGTACCGTTTCCTGGAATGATCATTTTTGATAGCACATCTAGAACAACTGAGATAGCTGTTAAGATAGCTGTTAGTGTGACATATTTTAGACTTTTTTTCATTTAAAGACCTCCTTTTTCTGAGGTCCACTATAAAAAGATTACAGCGGACGCGAAATATTACCGCCACATAAAGTGTTCGTTCCAACCCGACATCCCATGGCTAGACACTTAACGCAATATTTCTACTCTGTTTTTAACATATTCATTATATCAAGCCTATAAAGACCAATCAATAGGTTTGACTTTTTTTGTTTCTAAATACTCATTGGTCTTGCTAAATGGTTTTGAATTAAAAAAACCGTGGTAAGCAGATAATGGCGATGGGTGTGGGGCTGTAATGATTAAATGGTTGGGATTATTTAAAAGTCTTTGATATGCTTTGGCCTGATTTCCCCACAAGATATAAACCAACGGTCTATCTATTTTATTTAATTCTTTAATTACTTCTTCTGTGAAAGTTTCCCATCCCATATTTTTATGTGATAATGGTTTTTTTTCTTCTACTGTTAAAATGGTGTTTAGCAATAAAACACCTTGCTTGGCCCATGGTGTTAAATCACCTGTTTGGTTTACGTCTATATTTAAGTCTGTTTTTAGTTCTTTAAAAATGTTTTTTAAAGATGGGGGTACTTTCCCTGTTTTAACACTAAAGGCTAAACCGTGAGCTTGATTTTGATTGTAATATGGATCTTGTCCAATGATGACTGCTTTTACTTTGTCTAAAGGGGTTAAAGAAAAACATTCATAAATTTTTTCTTTAGGAGGATAAATGGTTTTGGTGTTATATGATTTTATAAGAAATTCATCTAATTTTTGATGATATGGCTTATTTTTTTCTCTTTTGATAAGTTCTTCCCATTGCTCCATAACTTAACTCCTTATACGATCAGTCTACTGATTTTTAATTTTTGTTTACCAATGATGGCTTCTAACTCTTGTTTGGTTTCTTCTATGTCATAGGTTTGAACTTGGAAAACAACATAGTCTTCTGCTCTGAGTAATTTGTCTCCACCTTTAATTAGTTTTGAAACTGTATCTGTTTTTTCTTTTTTTATGGTAGTAATTGTACAGTTTGCTGGTAGCAAAAGATCTCTAACTTGGAAGCCATCAGCAAATGCTTTATTTTGAATTTTCGCTTCAATTTCATAAGTTAACGCTTCTTTACCATCATTTTGTTTTCTTAAGATATTACTTAAAACAACTTCGTTTAAAGAACCTGTACTTAAAATATATGAAACGATAAGTGACGTTGCCATTGCGATGACTAAAGCTACAATGTTATTAACATCTAGCGTCCCTTCTATAATAAAAACAAGAGTGGTTAATGGTGCTTGCATAGATGAACCAAAAAAGGCACACATAGTTGCAACAATGATGATTTTTGAGTAACTAAAACTCATTCCTAGTTCTAAAAAAACTTGATTGAGTAGTGCTCCTGCTAAGGCACCGATTACTAATACTGGAACAAATAAACCTCCGGTTGTTCCTGAATTTGTCGTCACTGTGATGGTGATTAGTTTTAAGATTAAAAATAGTAAGACCATATACCAACTGTATTTTAATTCTGTTAACTCAACAATCAAATCATGTCCACTACCTACCGTTTGAATAACTAGCAATCCAATACTTCCTACTAATCCTAAATTGATTAGTATTTTTAAATATAATGGCACTTTTTTAAGTCT
>JAAYQV010000137.1 GCA_012519065.1 Phytoplasma sp. | reverse complement strand
TCACCTTTGATGAGTTGAAGGTAGTCTATTACAACAAAGTCTAGTTTGTCTTCTTGTTTTAGTTTACGACATTTCGCTCTAATATCAGAAATAGTGACTCCGGCAGAATCATCAAAAAATACGTTTAATCTAGAAACTACTTGTGAGGTTGATTCTAAGAACTGCCATTCTTTAGGTGATAAGTCACCTGTTCTTATTTTTCTGTTTTCAACCCCTGATTCACAACTTAACATTCTAGCAGTTAGTTGATCATTGCTCATCTCTAAACTAAAGATTGCAACGCCTGCTTTTCCGTTTTTATTATTTTTTGCCACGTTTAAGGCTAAATTCATAGCAAATGCGCTTTTACCTACAGATGGTCTTGCTGCTAAAATAATAAGTTCTTCTGGTTGAAATCCAGAGGTTATTTTATTTAGATTAGGAAATCCGGTGTTTACTCCGGTAATACCCCCTGTTTTATTTTTATTTTGTTCTATTTTTTCTTTTACTTCTGTTAGTACTTGACTGATTTCAGTAAAAGAAGACGTTCTTCTTTTTTGTGATACTTCAAATATTTTTTCTTCTGCAAATTCTAAATAAGTTCTAGCATCTACATCTTTTAGCCCTTCTTCAGCTATTTTATGAGAAACATCGATGACTTGGCGTTTAAGTGATGCATCCATAATTAATTCAATATAGGTTTCAATGTGTTCTGTTGAAGGCACCATATTACCTAATTGTATTAAATACGTTAATCCTCCAATGCGATCAATTAACTGTTTTCTTTCTAGAACATAGGAAACAGAAGCATAGTCAATACTTTGATTATCTTGGAAAAGTTCTTTCATTGCTTGGAATATATATCCATGATTGGCATTGAAAAAATCGTATTCAGTTACACCATCAATAGCAACTGGCATTTTTCCTGGATCTAAAAATAAAGACCCTAGTAACGCTCTTTCTGCATCTTGAAACGACGGTAAGCTTCTTCCTGCATTCATTTTAGTTTTCTCCTATGACGTTAACTTCAAATTGTGCTTTAATGTTTTTAGTTAAAGAAACACTTGCTGTATAAATACCTACTGAGTTAATTTCGCTAGATAATTCTATTTTCTTTCTATCGATTGTGATACCATATTCTTTTTCAAACTCTTCTACAATTTGCTTAGTAGTTACTTTTCCAAAAACGCGTCCATCTGGTCCAACTTGAATACCAACAGTAACTTGTTTCCCATCTATTTCTGTTTTAAGTTTTTCCATTAAATTAATGTAGTTAAGTTCACGTTCTTTTAATTCTTCTTGTTCTTTTTTAAGTTGATTTAAGTTTTCTTCATTAGCTAGGATAGCTTTTTTAGATGTAATTAAAAATTGTCCATATCCGTTTGCAACATCAATGACATCATCTTTTTTACCTCTGCCCTTAACATCTTCTAATAAAATTACTTTCATATCTTCACCCTCTTCATATTCTAGTTTTAATAATTCTTTTAATTCTTCTACAACTTCATCTACTGATTTATTTTTAATTTGAGCTGCGGCACTATTTAAATGACCGCCACCGCCTAATTGTTCCATGATAATTTGTACGTTTACTTGATTATAAGATCTTGCACTAATTCCTACCATATCTTCTGATAATCTAGTGACTGTAAATGCTGCATCAATATTTTGGATATCTAATAAACTTTCTGATACTTGAGCTAAAAAGGCTCTGTCATCATATATTTGATTGCTTTTGACTAAAGCGAATTTATTCATATAAATTTCAAGTTGTGAAACCATTTTATTGATTTCAAGTGTTCTTAACATATCGTTTCTTAACCATATTTTTACTTGGATAGAATCTGCACCTAATTCTTTTAATTTTGAAGCTACTTCAAATGTTCTAGCGCCTGTTCTGTATGTGAAATTATTTGTATCAACCAATAATCCTGCATACATGATGTTTGCTTCAAATGGTTTGATATCAACTTTTTCTTCAAAGAAAGCGGCTAATTCTATAAGTAATTCAATGGATGATGATGCGGATGTCTCAACGTATGAAAACATGCTTAAGATGCTGTTTTCACCTGTTCTATGATGATCGATAACAATGATTCTTTCTGTTAATTCTAATACTTCAGGACTATTAACAATAACACTTGATTGCGTATCTACAACAATTAATAACGACTCTTTTTTAACTAGTTTTAATGCTTGTTCTGTGGTGATGATTGCTTCACTAATTTTTGGTTCTTTAATTAATAGTTCTTCATAAATAGGTACTACTGATGGATCTAGTTTTTCTTTGTCAATGATCATGTGGATTGAAATATCCTCATTGACAGATAGAGCCATTTTATAAGCGGCTATAGTTGACCCCAAAGAGTCTAGATCTGTTTGATTATGTCCCATAACAAAAATTGATTTTGCTTTTTTAAAAAAGTCTTGTAGACTTTGAGCGTTAACTCTTGCACTTACTTTTGAGTATTTTGAAGATGCATCTACTTTGGCTCCAAAGTATTGAATTTTTTCACCTTCAATATTGACAACCACTTGATCTCCACCACGTTTTTGTGCTAGTTCAATCGCATTTTGAGCATAAGTCGCTAGTTCTTCATATGGTAAATCCCATGAGGCAATTCCCATGGATAAACTAACTCTTAATTGATATTGCATAGAAATGTTTCTAATAGTTTCTAAAATACTGAACTTATTTTCAATCATTTCTTTTAGTTTATCTCTTCTAACTACGAGTAATAATCTATCATCCACTAATTGTTTTAAGTATCCTTCATATTGTTCAATCCAGTCTGATAAAGCTCTTAGGTATTCACCTTGGATTTGAGATTGTAAAGAGATGTCTAATCCAACAATGGATTCTTCTAGGTTATCAAACGTGATGATCGCTAAAGCGGGTAAATGGTTTTCATATAAAGCTTTAATGTTTTCTTTTTCAGTGATATCAAAAAAATAAATAACATTATAATCTTTTTTAAAGATGGTTTCATATTTTTTATCGCCTACTGCAATCATATTTTGATTGTTTTTTTGTTGGATAACTTGATATAAATCGGTATTTAAATCTTCGATTCTTTCATTTACTTCTGCCTGATCAAAAATAAGACTTGCATATTGGTTGATCCATTGGATTTCTTCGAGTGTTTCATCTAAAATCATAATACCAATAGGTAGTTCGTTAAATACTTCATCCCCAACTTGATTAAGGTGGTAAGATGTTTTTGTCCACATAGAAAGTCTTGTCTCTAGCTTTTTAATTTTCTCTCGTCCTCTAGAGTTAAAGATTCTTGCTACCATTAAGGCAAAGATAATGGTTAACACTAAAATACCCCCAATTAATAGGAGTTTATAAGTATCTGATAAGTAATCTAATTTTAAATCAAAGTATAATCCTACCACTGCACCAATGATAAGTAGGAAGATGAGTAAGCCGGGAATTATTTTCTTCATTCTAAACACCTGCTTTATAATTTCATGTGCTTTTATTTTATCATATTTTAATGGTTTTTGTCACATTATCTTTATTCTATCCTAAAGGATATAATAAAAGATTCTATTTTAGAAAAGGCAATACTTTCTTTTCTATGTTCTTGTGGTTTCATTGTTTTTTCTGTTTGACTGTTTTTAAAGTCAAATGTTATGGTATGAGTTTTTTGATAACATCCAACCAGTAAGGTTATGGATGTTAAAGATAAAATTAACGCAAACAATTTTCTCATTTTAATTTACCTCGTGATTAATATGAACTCATTATATTGTATGGCATACAGATTATAATGATTTTATAAAAAAAAACAGGATTTCTCCTGTTTACAATTATTCTTTAACAAATGGTAATAATGCCATGTGTCTAGCTCTTTTAATAGCTATAGCTAATGGGCGTTGCCATTTAGCAGATGTTCCAGTCACACGTCTTGGTAAAATCTTACCACGGTCTGTAACAAATTTTTTCAGTAACTCAACATCTTTAAAGTCGATGTGTGTAAAGTTGTTTTGTGTAAAATAACATACTTTACGACGTCTTCTGAATCCGCCTTTTCTTTGTTGCATATTCATAATTCTCCTTTATTTTAAAATGGTAAATCATCATCTGATGCTAAAGCCATACTTGTATCGTATAACTCATTTTGCGCATCATCTTTGAAACTTGATCCAAAAGAATCGTTTTGAGCAGGTGCACTTGTCGTAGATCTAGATTCTAGAAATTGAACAGTGTCACACTGTACTTCAGTAATATAACGTGTCCCTTGATCTGTTTCATAAGTTCTGGTTTGAATTCTTCCTTCAACCCCTAGCAAAGCACCTTTACGGATATATTTTGCTAGATTTTCTGCTTGGTATCTCCAAGCAACACATTGGATAAAATCAGCTTGTCTTTCGCCTGATTGATCAGCGAAGTTGCGGTTGACAGCCAAAGTAAAAGTAACTACTGAAACCCCTGAGGCCGTAGCTTTCAACTCTGGGTCTTTAGTAATACGTCCTACTAAGACAACTCGATTAATCATAGATTATTCGCCTTCTTTCACAACAATGAATCTGATAATATCTTCTGTAATGCCCACAACACGGTTAAATTCACTTACTGCATCATTATTAGCTTCAACTAATAACCATACGTAGTACCCTTTTCTGTGTTTTTGGATTTCGTAAGCTAAGTCTTTTAAACCTAACTCTTTTAACTCAACGATATTTGCTCCGTTTGAAGTAAATACATTATTGATGTCTGAAACAATTTTTTTAACTTGTTCTTCATCAAGCGTTGGGCGTACGATATACATAACTTCGTATTTTTTCATTTATTTTACCTCCTTATGGTCTATGGTCTTTTAATAAGACAAGGATTTATATCTTTGTTCTTAGACTTAAATATTATATCACACTCAAGATTTTAATTCAACTTTTAATTGGTTAATTTTCTTTAAGTAATTGATAGAGTTTTTCATATATAAAATCAGTTGTTTCTTCAATGTTTAATGATCGATTGTTTTGGTTAAAAGAAAGATGATAGGTATACGTTTTATCTTTGATTGTCATTGCAATATAAGCTTCTAATATGCCTTTTTCCTGTGTGGTTGGTCCGGCATTTCCTGTAATTGATACTAAGACATCATCTGTATGCTTTTCTTTTAACCCTTTGACCATCATTAAGGCTACTTTTTCTGAAACAATGGGTTCATCTTTAATATGTATGTTTAAAACTTGATTTTTTGCTTCTTTGCTATATAAAACATAACTTTGATTTAAGACTTTAGAAGAACCTGGATTTTTGGTTAAAGAAGCTATGAGCTGTCCACCTGTCATGCTTTCTGCAAAAGTAATCGTATATTGATTTTTGATCAGAAGGTTTAAAACTTCTTTTGTTTTCATATCATCACCCTTTGATGTTAAATAATTTTAAAGCATTTAATGTGGTTTCTTTTTTAATGGTTTCTACATCTATTTGCTTGATTTCCGCAATTTTATCTACCACATATTTGGTATAGGCTGGTTCATTTTTCTTTCCTCTATAAGGTACTGGTGCTAAGTAAGGTGAGTCTGTTTCTACTAGCATTTTATCCAGTGGTAAGTTTTTAACAATATCGTGAACATTGGTCGCCTTAGGAAAGGTGACAACACCACCTACTCCGATGTAAAAACCTATTTTAAGCGCTTGTTTCATGTCTTCGATAGTTGAGGTCAAACAATGGAAAACACCTTTAATCTGTCCTTTATATTGACTGATGATTTCATAAGTTTCTTTAAAAGATTCTCTAGTATGAACAACGATAGGAAGATCGTATTTAAGAGCTATCTCAATTTGTTTTTTTAAAAAAAGTTTTTGTTTGTCTAAATTATCTTGTCTCCAGTAAAGGTCGATACCAATTTCACCGACAGCAACTACTTTTGGATGGGTTAAATATTTTTCAATAGATTCATAGTTTTCTTGATCGACATAACTAGGGTGAATGCCTATGGTTGCGTAGATGTTTTCATATTGTTCTGCAAGTTTGATGGCTTGTTTATTAGATTCTTCATCCATTCCAATAACAATCACTTTTTGTACATCTAGTAAAAAAGCATTTTTGATGACTTCTTCTATTCTATTTTCAAAATCCTTGGTATTTAAATGGGCATGTGTGTCTATAATCATTTTTACTACCTCTTCTTTTCTTACTTATTATAACACATGCTTATTTAAATGACTGCTTATAATCAAAAAAAAGAGAGCAAGTTTGCTCTCTTAATGAATTTAAAATTGGATTAAAATTCTTAACCTAGAACTTTAGTAACTGAACCTGCTCCAACTGTACGTCCACCTTCACGGATTGAGAATTTAGTTCCTTCTTCAATAGCGATTGGGTGAATTAATTCAACAACCATTTCTGTGTTGTCTCCTGGCATAACCATTTCTGTTCCTTCTTTTAACGTAATAACTCCTGTTACGTCAGTTGTACGGAAATAGAATTGTGGGCGGTAGTTTGAGAAGAATGCAGTATGACGTCCACCTTCTTCTTTTGATAAAACGTAAACTTGTGCTTCGAATTTTGAGTGTGGTTTAACTGAGTTTGGTTTAGCTAATACTTGTCCACGTTCGATATCTTCACGTGCAACACCACGTAATAATGCACCAATGTTATCTCCAGCTTCTGCTTGGTCTAATAACTTACGGAACATTTCAACACCTGTAACAGTTGTTGATTTAGTGTCTTTAATACCAACGATTTCAACTACGTCTCCAACTTTAACTTGTCCACGTTCAACACGTCCTGTAGCAACAGTTCCACGTCCTGTAATTGTGAATACGTCTTCAACTGGCATTAAGAATGGTTTGTCTACTTCACGAGTTGGAGTATCGATGTATGCATCAACTGCAGCCATTAATTCTTCAACTTTAGCAGCCCATTGTGCGTCGCCTTCTAAAGCTTTTAAAGCTGATCCACGGATAACTGGAATGTCATCTCCTGGGAAATCATATTCTGATAATAATTCACGAACTTCCATTTCAACTAAGTCTAATAATTCTTCGTCTTCAACCATATCACATTTGTTTAAGAATACAACTAACTTAGGTACCCCTACTTGACGTGATAATAAGATATGTTCACGAGTTTGTGGCATTGGGCCGTCTGCAGCAGAAACTACTAAGATTCCACCGTCCATTTGAGCAGCACCAGTGATCATGTTTTTAACATAGTCAGCGTGCCCTGGGCAATCTACGTGAGCGTAGTGTCTGTTGTCTGTTTCATATTCAACGTGTGAAGTATTAATTGTAATTCCACGTTCTCTTTCTTCTGGAGCACCGTCGATTTGATCATAAGCGCGTCCTTTTGCTAATCCTTTTCCAGCTAATACGTTTGTAATAGCAGCTGTTAATGTAGTTTTACCGTGGTCAACGTGTCCGATAGTTCCGATGTTAACGTGCGGTTTAGTTCTTGTAAATTTTTCTTTTGCCATTTTGGAAAATCCTCCTATTTTTTTCTTTAAATAAAAAGTTTTTTTCTATCAACTTATATTTTATATTAGTTCATTGTTTTTTGCAAGTGTCTTGTTTGAATTAACTGCGTTTTTTAATGATTTCTTCTGTTATTGATTTAGGTGCGCGTTCATAGTTAGAAAATTGCATAACGAATGTTGCGCGACCTTGTGTATTTGATCGTAATGATGTTGCATATCCAAACATTTCTGATAGTGGTACATAAGCACGGATAGCTACCGCATTTCCACGGCTTTCTTGGCTTTCCATACGTCCACGTCTCGAAGTTAAATCTCCAATAACGTTACCAACATAGTCATTTGGTGTAACAACTTCTACGTCCATGATTGGTTCTAAAATTACTGGATCTGCTTTTGTTTTAGTTTCTTTTAAAGCCATTGAAGCAGCAATCTTAAATGCCATTTCTGATGAGTCAACATCGTGGTATGATCCATCAAATAAGGTTGCTTTAACATCAATGATTGGATATCCTGCTACAATACCGCCTGCTAAAGACTCTTCTAACCCTTTTTGAACTGCTGGAATGTATTCACGAGGAACAACCCCTCCAACAACTTTGTCAACGAATTCAAATCCTTTACCTGGGTTTGGTTCGAATTTGATCCATACGTGACCGTATTGTCCACGTCCACCTGATTGACGTACAAATTTACCTTCAATCTCAGCTTCTTTAGAAATAGTTTCACGGTATGAAACTTGTGGTTCAGCAACGTTTGCTTCCACTTTGAATTCACGTTTCATTCTATCAACGATAATATCTAAGTGTAATTCACCCATACCTGCGATGATAGTTTGTCCTGTTTCATTGTTTGTATAAACTCTAAATGTTGGATCTTCTTCTGCTAATTTAGCTAAAGCTGTCCCCATTTTGTCTTGGTCATTTTTTGTTTTAGGTTCTACTGCAATTTCAATAACTGGTTCAGGGAAGTTCATTGATTCTAAGATGATATCATCTTTTTCTCCTGCAAGTGTATCTCCTGTTGTTGTAGCTTTTAAACCTACAGCAGCAGCGATGTCTCCTGCATAAACATGTTTGATTTCCACTCTTGAGTTAGCATGCATTTCTAATAAACGTCCAAAACGTTCTTTTTCACCTTTAGTTGTGTTTAAAATATATGAACCTGCTTCTGCAACACCTGAGTATACACGGAAGAAAGTTAATTTCCCTACATATGGGTCTGTCATAACTTTAAATGCTAAAGCTGAGAAAGGTTCATTGTCATCTGCTTTACGGGTTACTTCGTTTCCTTCTGAATCGTGCCCAACAACAGCAGCAATATCAGTTGGAGCTGGAAGATAGTCGATTGCAGCGTCTAACACTTTTCTAACACCTTTATTTTTAAATGCAGTCCCACATAATACTGGGAATACTTCAACTGCTAAAGTTGCTTTACGTAAAGCTTTTTTAATTTGATCAGCAGAGATTTCTTCGCCTTCTAAATATGCCATCATGATTTCTTCATCAAAATCTGCTACTGTTTCAATTAATTCATTTCTTTTTTCAGTTACTTTGTCCATTAAATATGAAGGGATTTCGATGTCTTTTGTTGCTTCATCTGGTGTTCCTAAATATTCAACTGCGGTCATAGTTATTAAGTCAATGATTCCAGAAAAATCATTTTCTGATCCAATTGGCCATTGAATAGCAACCGCTTTAATACCTAAACGGTCGTGTAGAGTTTTGATTGCATTTTCAAAGTTTGCACCAATTTTATCCATTTTATTTACAAATACGATTCTTGGAACCATATATTCTGTGGCTTGACGCCATACTGTTTCTGTTTGTGGTTCTACTCCGGCTTGAGCATCAATTACTGTTATTGCACCGTCAAGTACACGTAATGATCTTGATACTTCAACTGTAAAGTCTACGTGACCTGGAGTATCAATAACGTTAATTCTGTGCTCTTTCCAAAACGCTGTTGTAGCTGCAGAAGTAATTGTAATTCCACGTTCTTGTTCCTGAGCCATCCAGTCCATTTGTGCTGCACCATCATGTGTTTCACCAATTTTATGGATTTTTCCTGTGTGGTATAAAATACGCTCAGTTGTTGTTGTCTTCCCCGCGTCAATATGTGCCATAATACCAATATTACGCGTTTTACTTAATGGAAATTGACGAGCCATAATTCTTCATTCTCCTTAATCTTACCAACGGTAATGTGCGAAAGCTCTGTTAGCTTCAGCCATACGGTGGGTATCTTCTCTTTTCTTAACTGAAGCACCTGTTCCTGCTGCTGCATCAATTAATTCTTTTGCTAATTTTTCAACCATTGTTCTTTCGTTACGTAGTCTTGCGTATTGAACAATCCATCTTAACCCTAGGGTATCACGGCGTTCTGGTCTAACCTCAACTGGTACTTGGTAGTTTTGACCTCCAATACGACGAGAGCGTACTTCTAACACTGGCATAACATTATTTAAAGCTTCATTAAATACATCGATTGGTTCGCGTCCTGTTAATTCTTTAATTAAATCAAACGCTCCATATAAAATACTTTGTGCTGTTCCTTTTTTACCGTCTTCCATGATTTGGTTTACGATTCTAGTTACTAACTTTGAATTGTAAATTGGATCTGGTAATACATCACGTTTAACAACATGTCCTTTACGTGGCACAATGTTCACCTACTTCCTTCTAGATTATTATTTCAAATTTATCTTATTTTTAGATTATTTTTATTTTGGGCGTTTAGCGCCATATTTTGAACGTGCTTGTTTACGGTTAGCAACTCCGGTTGAGTCTAAAGCTCCACGTACGATGTGATATCTTACCCCTGGTAAGTCTTTCACACGTCCACCACGTACTAAAACCACGCTGTGTTCTTGTAGTGAGTGTCCAATACCTGGAATGTATGCTGTTACTTCAGTACCATTACTTAAACGAACACGTGCATACTTACGTAATGCAGAGTTAGGTTTTTTAGGTGTCATTGTTGTAACACGAATACATACTCCACGTTTTTGTGGCGATTCATAATCACTCTCTTTTTTTCTAATAGAGTTAAATCCATATCCTAAAGCGGGTGATTTTGATTTCTCAACTTTACTAGTTCTTCCTTTTCTAACTAGTTGTGAAATTGTTGGCATTTGTTGCTCCTTTCTAGAAACACATATCCCGGTGTTTCATTTTTTAATTCAAAAATTTTGTTGGCTTTGTAAGGCCAACATGTCTGTAAAAAATGTTTTTTGTTCTTCGCAACGTTTTAATTATATAACTAATCACTTTATTTGTCAATCTTTTTATATTATTTTTTTGAAAAATATGCAATAACTTTAGGAATATCTTTTTGTCGACCAAAAATAAAGATGTGGTCATTTGGGTAAATAGTTTCTTCGCTAGTAGGTATTAAGACTTGTCCGTTTCTTTGTATTAAAAGGATGTTTGCTAAAAACTTCTTTCTAATGACTAGGTTTGTAATGTGTGTGGCTTCAAATTGTTCAGATACTTCTATTTCATAAACATCAAAATCGTTTTTAATATTAAAGTAATCAACCACATTTCCAGCACCTATTTTACTAGCCGTTCTTTCAGCAGCAATCATTAATGGTGACACCACATAATCTGCTCCTACTTTTTTTAAGATTTCTATATAATCATCTTTATCCGCTCTTGCGGTAATTTCTTTTACACCCAATTGTTTGAGTCTTAAGATGGTTAAAATAGCCGTTGAAAGGTTTTCCATTTTATCTTGTCCGATAGCTATGATGACATGATCCGCCTCTGCTATCCCAGTTTCTTTTAACTGTATTTCGTTGGTAATGTCGCAGGCAGCCACATTATCAGCAAATACACCCGCTTGTTTAACAGCTTCAATATCTTTGTCAATTGCGATTAATTCAACATGCAATTCACTTAAATATTGAACCAGTTCTATTCCAAAACGTCCTAATCCGATAACTCCAATAGTTTTTTTCATTTTAAACACCTATCCTATGATTAATTTTTCTTCGATAAATACAATACTTTGTTTAGCAGATTTTGAATAAATCAAATGTAGGATAGTTAAGGGTCCTACTCTTCCTATATACATTGTAATAATAATGATGAATTTACTGATGTCTTTGTATTCGTTGATGTTTCCTATCATAAGTCCTGTATTAGATAAGACACTCATTGTGTTAAAGACGGCTTCTTTAAAACCAATATTTTCTATTGCTAGAAGCAAGATACCAATTATGGCAATCACTAAAATAGAGGCTTGGGCTAAGATGAAGGATTTCATTTTTGTTTCATCTGAAATATATCTTCTATGGGTGATGGTTTTCTTACCTCTTCCAAATGAGAAAATACTTTTAATTATGACATAGAAGGTTGTAATCTTAATGCCTCCTCCTGTTGACATAGGCGCTGCACCGATAAACATTAGCATCATCACTAAGGCGATGGTTGCGTTTCTTAACTCATGAATATTTAGAGTCATAAATCCTGCAGTTCTTGATGTGCCACTCATGAATAAGGCTTCTAACCAAGTAACTTGATCACCTTCGAATAATTTAACAAAAATCATGCCTGTAATAAGAAGTAAGAGTGTCATTTTTACAACAATTTTTGAATGGATAGTTAATTTTCTCCATCTTTTTTTATGGATTAAATCATAAATAACCATGGTACCTAAACCACCTAGGATAACTAACATAAGTGTATTTATATTAAATAATATATTGTCTTTAAAATGACTGATATGTTCTGTAACACCTAAAATATCTACCCCTGCATTGTTAAATGACGAAATGGCATGAAAAATACTAACGCCGATGGCTTCACCTAGGTTGGTCATATTAGGGATAAAGATAAAAAGGTTAATGATGATACCAATCAATTCGATGCTTAAGGTTAAAACAACGATTCTTCTTAACAGTTTTACTATTCCTTGTAGGCTATCATAGTTAAGGTTTTCTTTTAGGAGGGTTCTATTGTTTACATTGATTTTAGCACCAAGTATGACAAGCATATACATCGTTAAGGTTAAAATACTTAAACCACCTATTTGAATGAGGGCTGCAATGACTATTTTTCCAAATAGGGTAAATGTTACTCCTACGTTTGAAACCGGCATGATTCCGGTAATGGTGATCATTGATGTCGCAGTGAAAAAAGCATCCATCCATGACAATGGCTCTTGGGTTGTGGTGATTGGTAGTCTTAATAATATAGTTCCTATCAAGATAACGATGAGAAACGATAATGCGATAATGATGTATGGTGATAATTTCTTTTTTTTCATCTTAATACCCTCTGTGATGATTTAGTTATATTTTAACACATTTATAAAAAATTCGATATTCAAATAAAAGAGAAGGACACGAAATCGTGTCCTTCTTTTACATTTCTTTGAGTTTATCTAATTTCTCTTTTTGTTTTTTAATACTTAGTTC
>JAAYQV010000006.1 GCA_012519065.1 Phytoplasma sp. | reverse complement strand
TAAGCTCATTAGCATTATGGCAAAAATTGGGCCCGCAGATGCTAATCCAACTAATCCAAAACTATCCTCTTCAGATGCTTTGCCACCCTTTAGTTGCGACACTCCATAACCCAGGGCCAATATAAATGGTGTAGTCATAGCACCAGTAGTAGCACCTGAAGCATCTACAGAAATGGCTAAAAATTCTTCTAACACATGTAATCCCAATGCAAATATAATAATATAAATTATAGTAAACAAACGATTCAATGGCTTTTCGTATACTATCCTTAAAAGTCCCAAAGCAACCATAATTCCTACTCCTACTGAAACTACGATAAGTATTGTTGCATATGGTATTGTTCCTCCAGAAGCTAGGTTTACTTCACTAGCAAGAATTTGCAAGTCTGGTTCTGCAATTGTAATAAAAAATCCTAACAAAAACCCAAGGCCCCCTACTAGATAAGCTTTGTTTGTTTTTGCTACGGTTTCACCCATTAAATGGCCAATTGGTCCTATGCCGAGGTGGGCCCCAAATAAAAATACTCCCAACCCTGAAATAACTAAAATTGCACCGATTAAAAACCTGACAAGCATTTCATTTTCTATAGGTATCAATGTAAAGTTTAAAATAACTACCAGCAATGTTATAGGAAAAACAGATAATGATACTTCTTTTAGTTTATTTAATAGTATATTCAAATAACACTCCCCTTTCTCCAAGATAAATTCTGACTAAAAAAATTAGTTTTATTATAGCAAATGAAAACCCAAAAAGATATTAACAAAATCGTCGGTATGTTTGGTGCTGCTAATATAGGATTCCTCTACTTTTATAATATCTGCTTGAATATCAGCTTCACATAAAACTTATTATTTCTTACTACACTCCCCATCTCTAAAGGATATAGGGAACTTCTACCACCTACATATATATCTGTATTCTTTCCTTATTTCCCTTTTGATATCATCAATGAGGTCAGATTAAGTTTTTATACCAGGAATTTGCTAGTCATATCATCATATTTATCATTTAGTATAACTATCTCTTGGCAAATATCCATGCCATGCTGTAACTGCAGTTGTTAATTTAAGGTCTGATACAAAACTAATCAAAGGTTCAATTTGAATTTGTAGATTTACCCACTGATTTTCTGTCAATTTTGTCCTATTCTTAAAAAGGTTTTCTTTTCTGTCCTGTAAAATAAAATAACCAGACATGGCTACCGTATACGGTGTCATTCTGTATTATTTTATCACAAATCCCTCTTCTAAACACTAAAATACACCAAAAAATAATACTTATTTATACAAAAGTAATTTTATTTGTGGATTTTTTGTTTCTGGGGGAATTTTTTGATAGAATAAAAGGAAGTCCTAGGATTTACCTAGTAGCAATATAATAAAGCGATAGAATTTAACAGACATAAAATAGGGAGGGGGAAGACAATGAAGCTTATTTCATGGAATATTGATTCCTTAAATGCAGCTTTAACAAGTGATTCAGCTCGTGCAGTATTATCTAGGGATGTATTAAACACGATTATAAAATATGATCCAGAAATTATAGGACTGCAGGAAACAAAGTTATCAGCCAATGGTCCCACTAAAAAACATTTGGAAGTTTTGGAGGATATGTTTCCAGACTACGAAATTGTCTGGAATAGTTCGGTGGAACCTGGCCGCAAGGGTTATGCTGGTACAATGTTTTTATATAAGAAAAATTTAAAACCAATTGTTTCTTATCCTCTAATAGGTGCACCAGGTACTATGGATTTTGAGGGTAGAATTATCACATTGGAATTTAATGATTTCTACCTAAGTCAGGTTTATACGCCTAATGCAGGCGATGGTTTAAACCGTTTAGAGGACCGTCAGGTATGGGATATCAAATATGCAGATTATCTAGCGAGTTTAGATAAGAAAAAGCCACTTATAGCAACGGGCGATTTTAATGTGGCCCACAAGGAAATAGACTTGGCCAATCCTGACACCAACAGGCGTTCAGCTGGTTTTACTGATGAAGAACGGCAAGGATTTACAAATCTTTTAGATAAGGGTTTTGTGGATACCTTCCGCCATGTCCATGGGGATGTAGAGGGTATGTACACCTGGTGGGCCCAGCGTGTTAAAACAAGTAAAATTAACAACTCCGGATGGAGGATTGATTATTGGATTGTTAGTGACCGGATTGCAGATAGGGTTGTAAAATCTGAAATGATTAACTCAGGACCAAGGCAAGACCATACACCCATATTATTAGAAATCAACTTATAGTTTGCATTAAAAAGGGTCAGGCTTGTAAATTATTGATATGCCCCCCTTATGGTAGACAGATTGAATAAATAAAAATCTGATATCAAAGGGGGCATATCAAATCATAAGTTGACCGAAGACTTCGCCTCTTTGGGTTTCCGTATTTAGTTTTGGGTTTATATAAAATAAAAGCACCAAGACTTTTTATATCTTAGTGCGTTTACAGTTTATATTTTTTGTTTTCAAATAATTGTTTGTGGTGCAAATTGGAATTTGTTGAACTTCGTGTTATGTCATAAAAATAGTTAGTGCCTAAATTTTGAATGTTTCTTTTTATACAAAATATAAAATAGAGAATAAATAGGCATTACTAAAAGTAAAATCAAATAAAAATCACGAGTTGCTGAATATGAAGTGGCATTCCATCCTTTAATCATAATATGACTTACAATATAAGAAACGGGGATAAATAGTACTTTTACTATTATATTTTTAATTTTTTCTTTCTTCCTGAATATTACAATAAGCATTGTCAAAACAAGTGCAAATAAAATGGCAATGACAAAATAATAATTCAAAAACAATCGAGGTAAGGTCACAACTCCTCCATTATTAATAGGATTTCTACCATAGATTACTTTACTTTCTTGACCATCATTAGATACATAATAAATAGTATTAACTGTTTCTCCGTTTGGATTTACAGTTATATCTTGCTTTTTATCTATATTAAAAAATTTATTCCAAGTTGTATTATAGATACTAATATCATATACGCCTTGCTCTCTTTGATAAATCTCATATTCACCTGTAAAAGAAAGTGTTACAAAGCCATTATTATCCTTTACAGAAATAATATCAAATGATTCAGCATAAGGTAGATATTCAGGTGCTGTTAAATATGCAAATGATAATATTACAACGATAGCTGCAATAACTGCTGAAATAACACCTGTAAATACTCGTTTTTTCTTTATATCCGATCCTATTTTTTTTATCACTTTAACATCGCTATTATTTTCCGCAGAAATTTTTTTAACAGATATATCTGTTTGTGATAGCTCCAATTCATTTTTACACTCAGCACAATGGCTTAAATGCTCATCTACAAATTGCTTTGTATCGTCACTGATAACATTTTCAACATACAAAGGTAATATATCACGAACAATACTACACTCACGATTTTTCATTGTTTTGTTCCTCCATTCGTTTTAATATTTGATTTTTAGCTCTGTGGTAG
>JAAYQV010000136.1 GCA_012519065.1 Phytoplasma sp. | reverse complement strand
TGCTTTCTGTAACTGTATCCATCGCTGCTGATAAAACCGGAATGTTCAGTTTGATCTTTTTAGTTAATTTGGTTTCTAAACTAACATTTACAGGTACAACTTTAGAATAGGCTGGAACCAACAGTAAGTCATCATAGGTGTAGGCTTCTTTTAATACTTTTCCATTCATTCTTTTATCCTCCTAAATTATAATTGTTGTTATTTTAACATAAGGGAATAAAAGGTTCAATGAATTCTATAAAAAAACTATTGAGTCAATAGTTTTATCTTTATAATAGGCACCAGTTGGTGTTTACATTCCAGTGTATTTGCTTTCCATTTCTTTTGACTTTTTATAAAATTAAGCTCATGAACATTCAATGAATAAAATTTCTTTTTGACGCCTTAAAAAAAAAGAGTGTTTTTTAAACACTCTTATCATAAATACCATATTTATTGAGCTTAACTCACACTTAACACAAATACAATGCAGTTATTAGTATAGCCACATTCCATGTATAGTAAAAACAAACGTTTCTAATCTTGTTCTGAATCCTTTTCAATTCAATTCAAACATTTCTTTGCATATTTTTTCTTTTACACCAAGATTAATTTTTACTGCCTTAAAACATTTCCTAAGTAGTATTTTGGGAAATGCTTTGTCATATACATTAATAGAAATACATAATTCATTTTTCAATATCCTTAGTAATCTTCTTCTTTCTTTAAAACTCACATCATTTTTAGCATTTATTTTAAAATCATGTGCAGAAACAATAACCATCGTTCCAATAAAGTATAGATATTTTACTTCTTCAAAATCAATTTTTTTTTCTTTTTTGAACCACTTTTGCACAATTTTATGTTCGTCATAATAAGTTAGATACCAGTGATCCAACAGATAAAAATACATAAAATCACCCGTAACTATCATGCATATAAATAAAATCATTGGAATAATCGTATCTATAGATGGGGATTTCATGGCAAAAAAAACAATCATTACTGGTGCTACTACATTCATCAACCCTATGGCAAAATTCACATGATTGGCTATATTATTATATTTTTTCATTTAATCAACTCCTCCTAAAAATATAGTTTAAATCTTAATGCTGCAACATTTGATCTTTTATTCATACCGGAAAGCATATCATAGGCCCAAGCAATTTCAGCACCCATCATTGGTCCCCAAATAGAATCAAGAATCTTATAACCCGTAGGCTCAGCAAAACTAAATAAGCCTGAACCAAAAGATATCAGAACTCCACAAAGTGATATTTTTTCTCTATGGATGACTGTTTGTCCTAAATATCCTCCTAACGACAGCGTTCCATCAACTCCTGCCATGATTGTTCTCTGACCAAACGTCCCTAACTTGGACATTGGACTAATTTTTGCTCCAATAGAACCGGATATTGCTCCAGTTATTGAGCCAAGCATGAATCCCGTAGACGCTTTATTTGAATCAAAATGAAATCCATTCTCATCAAAGGAAAAACCACCTATTAAACCTACACCACCACCAACCAATGAACCTACAAATGTGCCAACAGCTAGCGAAGCTCCTCCGGTTGCAACTGCAGCAACGAAAGATCCTACAATTACAGTTACGCCAATAGTCCACTTCATCCATTCGGGCATATTGCCACCGAAGTCTAAGTACATCACAGGATTGTTATTACAATACGCATATAAGTTTAATCCTGAAGTGCTTCCTGGGTCTAGATAACTAATAGAATCTGCGCTTATAAATCTACCGATACTTGGATCATAATATCTTGAATTTAAGTAATATAAGCCTGTTTCTTTATCATATCTATACCCTCTATATCGATAGGGGTTTATATTTGATAGATTACTACCATCATCATACTGATAAATGATATTACCCCAGGCATCATAACGGCATTTGGCAACCGTTATGCCGCTTTGATTAACGATTTCTAAAATATCTCCTTGTATATTCTTAACATAGAAATATTCATTACCTAGATAATTCATGGAAATAAGTTCTCCATTAACATCATAGGTATAGTATATAATACTATCGCCTGTTTTTTCTGATAAAACGTTCATTCCTTCTAAGAAATATTCTGTTAATATATTATTTATTGGCCTAAAACTTCATATTCACCTGGTATACTCCTGTTTTTTAGGTAGTTATCTGAGACAACATATAGGCTTTCTGATATATCTCCATCATACTCATCATAAGCATTTAATAAATCAATAAAATAAGTAGTGTTTCTTTGGCCATTTGTGTTTATATAAAATACTCCATCAGAGTTAATATAATTCCAACTATACTTGTTTAGTATACTCAAAGCCTATTTCAAGCTCTAATTCAACTTCTTCAATAGGAAAATCATCTAAGTCATCAATATAACTATTAATACTTTCCATACTTCTTTGACAATTCTCATGTTTTCATCTTTAACAATATTTGTTACATTAAGCGATATTTTATGAATTTTAATAGAAAAAGAGTGATTTTTTACACTCTTAACTCAAATATTTTATGTACTGTGGTTCAGTATCGCTTAACGTCAACCCAGTTTAGTACGCGATAACGTGGCTATTAGTATAGCCACGTTCCGCGTATAGTGAAACTAAACTTTCTCTAACTATCTAAATCTTTACATTTCTCAATCCGTCTATTAATTCTTGTCCAGATTTATTTTCAAAAGTAGCATCGATTAATTTCTTTTTACCAATGATATAGTCAATAATCTCTATTGTTTGTTTCTTAGAATAGTAATAAACATTAATTCTTTCTGCTTTACCATTTTTTAAGTACAGTACAACATTAGGCATTGGTGTAATTACAAACCTCATATATTGGTTATGTGAATTATTCGAATCAACAGTAATGCCTATGCTTTGAATATCATCAAACTTAACATCCAATGCATATTGCAATTTGGTATCCTTGCCTCCAATATCTTTTTGAACATATATTTTATCATCAAATAATACTATTCTTCGCTTTAGAAATCTAAACAACATGTATAAAAAATACACTATTGCAAACACAACAATTAAAAATCCAAACCATTCAATCATTGTTTTATTATATTTTTCTAAAAACCAAATAATAGTATATACTCCTGCTGAAATAATTAATAGGGGTATTGGTATGAATAAATAGAAAACTATTGATTTTGGGTAATACTTTTTCATTTGATTTTTACTCCTTCTCTGATAAATTTCTTTAATTAAAACACAGGAATCGTGACTCTAGGGATTAAATTTTCCCAAGTTTTTTGTGGATTTGAATCAAAGGCGTCCCATATTCCACCGATTACTGTATCAAATACTGAGTAAGCGAGTTCATAAGCAACCATCTTACCAAGTGTTCTTGAAGTAATTCTTCCTATTGTTCCATTGTAAAATTTAGTACTTATTTGTCTAGCAACTTGACTTATACTTCCTCTTCCTGTAAATCCCGGTATTTTAATCTTACTTGTAATTCCTGCTGTTGATGTTGATAATACAGTCATTATTAGTGATTGAAAAAATATATTCCCAATCGAATAATTTGTCTCTCCAAATGCATTTTGAAATACCATCCCTAATGAATTTGACAAGAATCCATTTATTCCAGCAGAACCCATAATTCCTAATCCAGGAAATGCAAAAGCTAATGCACCAGTTATACCTCCACCAATGGTTGATCCGGCAAACGCTCCCCACGACCATGACCATTCGCCTGTTAAACCATATGAAATGACTTCACTTGCTGTGTACGAAACTGCACCAACACCCGTTCCAATTAATGCTGCAATTCCCATACCTATTAAAAACGAAGTTATTGCAAAATTACCGCTGGGGTCTGAGTACATCACAGGATTGTTATTACAATACGCATATAGGTTTAATCCTGCACTACTGGATGGATCTAGGTAGTTAAT
>JAAYQV010000135.1 GCA_012519065.1 Phytoplasma sp. | reverse complement strand
TTAGAAAAAACAAAAGAAAACCATCTTGATATATATAGAATGGAAAAATGATTAAAATAACTGTAAACGTAAGGTTAGTTATCTCATCTTTATTTAACTCCCAATAGTAATAGTTAGTCATTCTTTTTACACTTTGATATATTAGGTAATAAATAAGATAGTAATGTGTTCCTAAAAAGAAGATTAACGTTATAATGACAAATACTTCTGCTTTTATCTTTTGCCTATCATCTAGATTAAAATGCCAAGCTATTTTATTTGTATAATATAAAATAGAGGCGTAAAAAAGACTTTGATATAGTGTGAGTATGCTATGATCTATTTTCTTTACATTTGGTATTTGACTAGAAAAGATTAGATTGATTTTACTTGCATATAATTTTCCATGAATGTTTCTACCAAAATAAAAAGTCTTTGCATCAAAACCATTAGGAACCATTTTTCCAGGGTATGATTTGAAGGATGTCCTTAGATAAACAATGTTTCCACGTGCTAAGTTGACATTAGTATATAAATGATATCTTTTATGCCCTATAAGTATTTCATATTTATCATCATAAACTTCAGTGATGATACCAATATTTAACACATAAGAAGTCCTAAAGTATAGAAACCAACTTAAAACAACGATGATTGTTAAAATAAAGATTGACTTTAGTGGTATTAAAGCTTTACTTTTATAACGAATATATATCAACCCTATGATAAAAATAGGGTATCTAAACGTTAATAGTAAAATAAAGATCCATATAAGATAAAGATGTAGGGCATCAAATGTAAAAATAGTCTTTAATTTTTTCATAGGTTTTCTCACCTATACCCTTGACTTTTAGTAAGTCTGTTACTGTGAGAAAAGAATGTTCTTTTCGGTATAAAATGATTTCTAATGCTCTATTATTAGTAATATGGGGAATAGTTATTAATTGTTCATAGGTTATAAAGTTTAAATTATATTTAAATTGATTTTCTTCTTTATCATCTAAAAAAGCTTTAATGTGATAACTGTCTTTATTAATAATTTCATTTAGGTTTAAATCACTTAAATCCGCTTTAGGTAATGTTCCACCTGCACATTTGATGAGTTCATAAACTCTGCTTCCTTTTTTAATTTGATAAGTTCCTGGCAACTGGATTTCTCCGGTTATTTGAACAAGTAAAATAGTGTTATCATCACTTAATGGATATTTTTCTTGTGTTTTAAAAAAGAGATTGTTACTTATAACAAAGATAAATACAAAAATGATGAGTATTTTTTTCATTTAAAAAGCACCTCCATCTATATAATAGATTAAGGTGCTTATTTTACTTTTTACATATGTAATAATCTTTTCTTTCATCATTACCTTCAATGATTTTAACGTTTTTAAATCCTACTTTTTTTAGATGTTTTAAATAAGTTTTTTTATCATACACATACTGATTAATTTGGTATTGCTTATTTTTAACAATAAAGGTATGGTTTAATTTAGTTTTATCACTAACTGTCTTCCAAGTATACTCAAATGGTTCATCATCAATTTCTTCAAAATTTCTCATTGTTTCAAGATATTCTTTTTTATATGTGTCAAAAATAAAAACTCCGTGAGCATTTAAACCTTCATAAATATTTTTAATCATAGGGTTTAACTTATAAAAATAGTTAATGACATCAAACAACATAATGATACCATCAAATGATTCTGTTAGTGGCTCGTTTAAATCATGATAGTACAGATGATTTGGATTATCTAGCCTTTGATTAGCTAGTCTTAACATTTCCTCATCATTATCTATACCTATCACATCATATCCTAATTCTATTAATTCTTTAAGGATAAAACCTGGCCCACATCCAGCGTCTAATAGTTGCTTATCTTTATTAGGTAAATATGGTAAAAGTGGTGTTAAAATTTCTTTATAATCAATGTCTTCCATGAGTTGCTCATAGTAAAAGGCAAACATTAGTATATTTTTTTTACTCCAAGTAACCTTGTATCAAAGTCGTAATACTTTCTATCTTCTTCACTAAATAAGTGAACAATGATGTCTCCTAAATCTATTAACGTCCATCCACTGTTTTTACCTTCTACATTTTTTAAATCAAAGATTTCTTCTTTTTTAAAATGATTAAATGCTGCAGTTGATTGTCTGTCATTGACGGTTGCTACTATAAAATAGTCATAAAATGGCGATTTTTTGTCAAAGTCATATGCGACAAGGTCTTTAACATTTAAAGCATCTAATATTTCTATTGCTTTATTTACTTTTTTCATCTAATTGCTCCTTTATCATATCAATCACTTGATATTGTTCATCGTGTATGACAAATCCTTCTTGCTTATTATATTCAATATTATCGATTAAAAATTCATAAATAGCTTGATCAAGATCTATGAATGCAAGTTCTCTAAAGTAATTGACTTTATCATATGTTCGGTTGGGTTCTATTTTATCACTAATTAAGATGATTTTATCCATCAAGTTCATTGTAGTAGCTCCCCATACATGTTTTCTAATGGCGCTTAAAACATCTTTATCTTTAAAATCGTATTTGTACTCTAATAAAGCTGCAGCAGCTAAGGCATGGTACATAACCGGTGTTTCGCTATATTTTTTTACTAATTTTAAATCAATATATCTAATTTGATCTTGTATGCTATCATATTTTGCATAATCATGAAATAAAGCAGCTATTTGAACTGGTAGAACATCTATACCGTAATGTGTGGCTAGGTTAGTTGCTGTTTCATAGACACCGATGACATGTTTTAAACGTTTAGGGTGGTCTTTAAGTTTTTCTTCCACTTCTTTTTTAATTTCTTCTAATTTCATTTAAATAACGCCTCCATTAATGTAACATGTAATCCTTGTGCATGTTTTATTTCAAGGGTAGCTGGGCCGTTAACATGCAATATTCCCATGTCTGCAAATGTGATTTGATATTTTATGTTTTTATCTAATTTGAAAGTTTTAGTTTCGTAAGTTTCTGTGTAATATTTAAATAATTCTTGTTTTCTTCTTAATAAGTCATCTACTTTAGCGATTGTGGTTCTATGAAAATTGATTTGATCTTTAAAGTAAAAGACAAAAGTATTTTTATTGCCTTTAAGTAATGAAACCGAAATTAATCCTTCGATCATCACTGTATTGCCCTCTTGCACTTGATAGATAGTTGGTTTTATGGTTTTATCTGGTAATAAATTTTTATAGTCTTTATATTCTAAAAGTTGATGCAAATAGCCTTCTTGATATAAACCTGGCATATCCCAAATGGTTTTACCATTCATTTCTTCTTTGAGTGCTTCTTGTGTTAAAGCCGCCTTTTTAATATTAAGTGCAGTAGAGTTGTTAGTGATTCCTTTAAAAATAGTTGTTTTCCCGCTATTTTGAACGCCTAATAAATAAATATTTTTTTCTTTAAACGTTTCTAAATATGCTTTTAATTGTTCTAAATCATATTTTTTTATTGCTGACATGAAGACAATGTTTTCGTATGGAATTTTAAGTAATCGAGCTTTATTTTCTATCTCATTAAGTAAATGATCTAGATTGGTGCTTTTTGGTAGTAAATCTAATTGGTTGATAATATAGACATACTTTGCATCTGGATAATATCTATCAACTCTATATGAAAATAGCATATCTAGATGCATAACTGAACTTACCATCACTATGAGTGAATCTCTTTTTAGTTCAGGCAAATCATTTGGATGAAAGTGCTCTGTTGCGATTCCGTAGTTTTTTAGTTGAAAACAAGATTTACAATAAATCTGATTTTCATTTTCTACATATCCTCTTTGAGTTGGGGCATTTGTTTGCAAAAGCGTTCCACAACCTAAACAATTAGTAACTTTTGACATATTGCTCAAGCCTTTCTTGGTAAATCATGGGTTGTTTTTTCTTTATTTTTTTTATCATTATTTTTTCTATTCTGCGATTGATTCTTGTAAAAATATGATCACTTTTTCTTTTTACAGCTTTAACTAAAATGCCTTTGATCCCACTTCTATTTGCCCCATAGATGTCTGTCATTAATTGATCACCTATCATGATAACTTCTTCTTTTTTTAATTGATGATCTTTTAATGCTTTTTTATATTTGGTTTTAAATGGTTTTTTTGATAGATGATAGTATGTAAAGTTGCTTCCTAAGGCTTTTTCTAGTCTTTTTTTTCTAGCATTGGATATAAAGATAATTTGAAACTCTTTTTCTAGTTGTTTTAAAAAATCTAAATGGTTTTGAGTTAAAATGTCTTCTTCGTAGCTTATTACTGTGTTATCTAAGTCAAAAAACAAGGCTTTGATTCCTTGCTTTTGATATTTTTCATATGGAATATCATATATAGATTCAAAGTATGCTAAAGGGACACATTTTTTATACATACACATATTTTTAAATAATTTCTAAAATTTCTACGTGGAAGTTTTTGCCAGTTTCAGATTTAACCATGATAACATCACCTTTTTCGTGACCTCTAATACTTTTACCTAGTGGTGATTCAATAGAAATCTTACCGTTAATAGGGTCTGCCTCAATAGTACCTACCAATTGAAACTCTTTTTCTTGATTTTTTTCAACGAATTTTAGTTTAACTGTTTTTCCAATATTAACTGCGCCATCATCAGATGTTTTAATAATTTTTAGATTTTTTAAAATGGTTTCAATTTCTAAAATTCTTGATTCAATGCGCGCTTGTTCGTTTCTAGCTGCATCATAATCAGCGTTTTCTGATAAGTCACCTTGCTCTCTGGCTTCTTTTAGGGCCTCAAGGTTTTCTTTTCTTTTAACGTCTTTTAAATCCTTTAATTCTTCTTTTAACTTATCAACACCCGCTTGTGTTAACTCATATATTTTTTTAGTTGCCATTGTAATGCCTCCTTAAATATCTTATCTATTATATCATAATTAGAAAATAATCGGAATTTTCTTTAAACTTTTTTGGATTTGCTTATGGTTTGGCATAAGTTTGTCTAATACTTCGTAAAACTGCTTGGAATGATTAGGGACCAGCAGATGAGCATACTCATGATAAATAACATATTCTAAATAGACTGGATCTATTTTTGCTAGAAAGATGTTGAGTGTAATTTCTTTTTTGATGATATGGCAACTGCCATATTTGGATTTGAGTTTTTTATACTTTATAGGAACTGTTTTTAAACCTATTTTTTCTAAATTAGGCTTGATGTTTTCAATAATGACTTCTGTTTTTTCTTTGATCGCTTCTGTTAAAATGCGTTCATAATTTTTTTCATCTCTTATTGATTCCTTAAAATAGGTAGCTTCTGTTAGTTCTTTGCCCCAAATAGCATATTTGGATACGACACTTCTATTATTTTGTTTTTTTAGAAGGAGAGGATATTTTTCTTTTACAAAATGCATAATTTGAGTTTCTGTAAATTTTTTATTAGCTGATACATAAACTGTATCTTCTTTTATCCTGAGATATGCATTTTTAATTTTTTTATATTCAATAATGCAAGTAATATCTCTTTGATTATATTCAAAGGTTTTTATGACACGCATCGAATCAAATCGTATGGGTGTAATTCATAAGGAGTTGTGATGATCAATTTTTCTTTTGGTCTTCTTGCTACTTCTAATGAATTCCCTTCAATGTCTTTTAAATTTGTAATATTAAAGTACTTTTCTTTGCCCTTATGACTCAAAACTTCTACTGCCGCACCATTTTCAAAGAAGTTTCTTTGTTCGATGACAGCGGTTTGTGTTTTTTTATCATACGATAAAACAATCCCAATGAAATTTTGATTAGGTGTTTCATTACGCATTTCGTATAGTTGTTGTTCAACGCCTGGCAATCCTTCTAAATAACCTGTTGAAGCTAATCTGTTTTCTGCTTTTTTTAGTTTTTCAACATAATAATTATAATCTTTAATTGTTTTTGTTGCTTGATATTCATCTATTAATTCTCTATACGTTGACACCACTGTAGCAATATAGTGCAAACTCTTCATTCTACCCTCAATTTTTAATGAGGATACATTTGCATCGATTAGTTTTGTAATTTGTTTGATGGCCTCTAAGTCCTTAGATGACATAGAAAAAGGAATATTTTCAGAAATTGATTGTTCATCTTCTTTTAAATCATAATTCCAACGACATGAATGTGCACATCCACCTCTATTAGCGTCTCTGTTGGTCATATTATTTGATAAACTGCAGCGTCCTGAGTATGACATACACATACCACCATGAATGAATACCTCAATTTCAGTATCTGTTCCTTTAGTGATTTCCGCAATTTCTTCAACAGTGAGTTCTCTACCTAAAACCACTCTACTAGCGCCTTTTTGAGCCCAAAAATTAACTGTCGGAGTGTTCATAGCAGATTGTTGGGTGGAAATATGAACTTCTAAATTTGTGTGTTGTAATGCTGTTTCTATAATATATGGTGAGGCAGCAATGATTGCATCAATTTTAGCTTCTTCTAAGCCTTTTAAGTACTCTATGAGATTATCTTTATCCTCAAGATGCGGAATAATATTGGTTGTTACATATACTTTTTTCCCTAATTGATGTGCAAATGTTGTTGCTTCTTTCATATCTTCTAAGGTGAAGTTAGAAGCTCTGGCTCTTAAGGAAAACTGTTGTCCACCAATAAAAACAGCATCAGCTCCATATAATAATGCTATTTTTAATTTTTCTAAATCGCCAGCTGGGGCTAATAATTCTGTCATTTTCTCACCTCTTGTATATTGTTTTTCTAAATAGAAAACCATCATCCCATGTTTCATTATATTTTGCTTTTATATCATTGATTTTTTCTTCATCATACATTCGTTTTTTATATAACGGAAGAATTTCCATAAGATATTGATCATCTTTGAAAATAGGATCTATTACTAAATAATCGATGGATTCACTTAAAATTTCAATGTTAGATAATGTTTGAAAAACATGACTTCTAAATACATGAGTTCCTGCATAATCTTCTAAAATAGGATAGGGTTCTTCTTTTCTTTTTTCTTCTATTATTTTAAGATTTTGCTTGTTTTCAAGGTTTTTATCTTCGTTTAAATACGTAATATAGTTTTTTAAAAGTTTCCTTTTTGAGTAAAACATGTTTAAGTGTCCATGCCCTACCATAAAACTTTTACTCATTTTATGTTTACTAATATATTTGATATCTTCTAATGTAATTTCTTTGGCTAAGTAGTTCCCATAGATGCCTGTTTGAGTTAAATAATTAAAATCAAAGTCATTGGTTAATAACGTTTCTGGATTATAAACGACTTTCTTTTCTAAGCCTAACTCTTTTAACGTCATGTATAAGCCTAAATCAGCAACAATAAATCCTGTGATTAGATCTGTTGGTAATTTTTTAATAAATATTTTAGCTTCATTAAGTTTTTGGTTGGTATACATTTGATTTAAAGTAATAAAACTTTCTTTTCCGAGTTTATTTAAATGGTAAATGATGTGAGTCATCTCATCTAGAGAAAAACTTTTGGTTAATCTTGTTGCAAACTCTTCATTCCCAATAATTAAACCATCGACCATATCCTTAATTTCATCAATGATCTTAAAATCATATATAGCTGTTAGTAATTTCATTTTTACAACTCTTTTCTTTTAGAAATACTCATTCCATCGCCAACATCAAAAAATGTAGTATCGTATTTCTGATTTTCTTTTAAAAATAATTTAAAGTTTTCTATTTTTTGTAGCAATTGTCTAGTCCCGCGAGAGACTTCATCTTTTTTTAAGTTATGAAAATTTAAATTGTCACAAATAATGATACCCTTTGGATTTAGATAAGCTTCAAACTTGTTAAAAAATTTTTGATATTGAGCCTTGGCAGCATCAATAAATATTAAGTCATACTTTTTAAGATCTCCATGATACGTTAAGGCATCATGAAAAATCAGATTGACATCTACATTTTCTTCTTTTAAAAAGTTTTTTGCTAAGTTATATCTTTCTAAATCTCTTTCAAAACTATCTACAACCGTTTCTTCTAAACTCATTGCCAAAGCGCTATAGCCAATGGCTGATCCAATTTCTAAGATGCTTTTAACGTGGTATTCTTTAATTGCCTTTAACAAAAACGAAAGCCCCTCATCACAAATAATTGGGACATTATTTGCTTGAGCATAGCTTTTCATTTTCATTAATGTTTGATTATTATTCTTCGTCTTCTTCATCTGTTTCTTCAGATTCTAGTTCATCAAAATATTGTTGTAAAACCTCATCAATCATATCCCATTCTTCATCGGTTTCAATGTCTGATAAAATACCTTCGGTTTCATCTTCTAGGGATTGGAATACTGCTGCACTAATTTCTTCGGTTTCATCAAATTCAAAAACAACATAATTTTTTTCACCTTTTTTATATGTAAATAAAATGGTTGCTAGTGACTCTTCATTATCTTTAATAATGACTAATTTTTCTTCGTTCATTGTCTAAACTCCTTTATAATCCAAATAGCTTTGTAAAATGACTGTGGCAGCCATTTCATCTTTTAGTGCTCTTTGTTTTTCTTTTTTTCTTTTATTATCACTTAAGATTCTTAACGCGGTTTTGGTGGATAATCTTTCATCCCATAAAATAACTTCAACATTGCTTTGTTGGTTGATTAAATTTTTAAAGTCTTCACTTACTTTCCCACGAATACCAATATCGTTATTCATGTGTTTTGGATATCCTAAAATAATGATATCAATTTTATTTTCTTTTACTTCTGTTAATAAGAGTTCTACTGCTTTAACGTAGTTTTCTTCTTCAAACCTTATGGTTTTAAAACTTCTGGCTATCACACCTGTTTCTGAGATCGAAACCCCTAGTGTTTTTGTTCCTAAATCTAGTCCAAAATATCTTTTCATAGTGCCTTTTCTACTTCTTTGATGGCTTTTTCAAGGTGTGTTAAGTCTTTGGTACCACCTTGTGCTAAAGTAGGTTTCCCACCTCCAGAACCGTTGGTTAGTTTAGCAGCTAGTTTGATTAAATCACCAGCATGTGTGCTACTACTTTTACAAATGAAGGTTGCCTTATCCGCTTCCTTATGAACAACAAATAATACTTCTGCTTTTATTTTATCATAAATGACATCAATTAGTTGTTTTAAAGTTGGAATACTCATTGGTTCTGTGATAGTTAAAACCATTTTAGCTTGGGTGTTTTCAGGGATGTATGATTGAGCATTTTGTAAAACTTGTTTGGTTTGTAGTTCTTCTATTTGTTTTTCAAATTGCTTTACATCTTGTTTTAACTCTTGAAGATAGTTTCTGTAATTAATAATATCTTGATAACTAACTGTAATGTTAGGAAGTTCTTTCTTTTTAAATACGATATCTTGCGTTTGAAGTTTTTCTGCTTTGTTTAGTAATTCTTTAATATCAGAGATTGTGTTACTTAATGTTTCTTTAAATACTTGTGTCAAGTCACCACCTGAGACTGCTTCTACTCTATAGATTCCAGATCCTATTGATTCAACTGATGTAATAGCAAAACGTTTGATGTCTGCTGTGTTTTTCACATGTGTACCACCACATAACTCAATAGAATATTGGTTGATGTTAACCACTCTAACAACATCTCCATATTTTTCAGTAAATAGAGCTTGAGCCCCTATTTTTTTAGCTTCTTCTAAACTGGTTTCAGTAATTTGAACTGCTTCTTTTAGTAAGATGTGTTGATTAACAATGTTTTCTATTTGTAAAATATTTTCTTCTGTGACTTTATCATAGTGATTAAAATCAAATCTTAATAGTTTGTGATTCACTTGTGAGCCTTGTTGATGTGCATGGTCACCTATCACATCTTTAATGGCTTGATGTAATAAATGTGTAGCCGTATGATTTGAAGAAACTTTGTTTCTAATTTCTTCATTAACAATAGCTAACACTTCTTCACCTTCTAAAAAAGTACCTTCGACTTTATGTAAATACTGTCCTAGTGGTAGTTTAATAACATCTGTTACAGATAAACCATTGATTGTTCCTTGGTCAAAGACTTGTCCACCCATGGTTGCGTAAAATGGCGTTTCTCTAAGGACAATCCCATCATTAAATACCTTTAAAACGGTAGTTTCTACTTCTAATTGGTCATATCCAATAAACTTTGAAGGTTCTTTAAAATTTAAATATGCTTCTTCTTGGCTTCCCATGCTACCATCTTCTGTTCTTGCATTTCTTGAGCGTTGTTTTTGCTCTTCTAAAGCCTTATTAAAACCATCAACATCAACTGTGATGTTGTTTTCTTCTGCGTATTCTAAAGTTAATTCTATTGGGAATCCGTATGTGTCATATAGTTTAAAAGCCGCTTGTCCGGATAGCATATGGTTATCAATGGAAGATAGCAAGTGCTTTTCACCTTCTGCAATCGTTTCAAAAAATTTCTCTTCTTCGCGTTTGATGATTTTTTTAACAATTTCCTTGGTTTGAATTAAATGAGGATAAAATCCTGACATCATTGTAACAACTGTGTCTACTAGTGAATATAAGAATGGTTCGTTTAAATTAAGGTTTCTACCATACTTTACAGCTCTACGTAAAATCCTTCTAAGTACATACCCTCTACCTTCATTAGATAAAACAGCACCGTCACTAATTGCAAAAGTTAAGGTTTTAATATGATCTGCGATAACTTTATAAGCCATTTGTCCTTCATATTTGATATGAGACATCTCTTCTGTTTTTTGAATGATCGGATAAAACAGGTCTGTTTCAAAATTGGTTTCTGTTTCTTGTAGAACACAAGCAAATCTTTCTAAACCAGCACCTGTATCAATATTTTTATTTGGTAATTCTTTATACTCTTCTCTTGGAACTTCTGGGTCTGCATTATATTGTGAAAAAACGATATTCCATATTTCAATGAAACGATCATTCTCAATATCATTTTCAATTAATTCTTTACCACGACTATCGTATTTTGATCCTCGATCAAAAAATATTTCCGTACATGGACCTGAAGGACCTGCGCCTATTTCCCAAAAATTGCCTTCTAAAGGAATCAAATGAGATGGGTTTATACCACAATCAATCCAAGCTTGCTTAGCATCAAGATCTGTTGGATAATAGGTGATATATAGTTTTTCTTTTGGAAAACCAAACCATTTTTTATTAGTTAATAAATCATAACCTAACTCAATGGCTTCTTTCTTAAAGTAATCACCAATAGAAAAATTACCTAACATTTCAAAAAAGGTGTGATGTCTTGCGGTTTT
>JAAYQV010000134.1 GCA_012519065.1 Phytoplasma sp. | reverse complement strand
ATCATGATGTGAACGTGTGTAGGTTTAATATAGTCTAGAATTCTTTGGTAGTGTGTAATTAAAACACATCCAAAATCTGGTCCAACCATTTGGCTAACGTTTTCTCCAACAATTCTTAAAGCATCAATATCTAACCCTGAATCTATTTCGTCTAAAATAGCTATTTTAGGTTTAAGTGTTTTTAATTGAAGAATCTCATTTCTTTTTCTTTCCCCACCACTAAATCCTTCATTTAAATATCGATGTGGTAAGTCTTTTCTCATCTTTAAATCTTCAGCGTTTTTCTCATATTTTAAGATGAATTGAATCAAAGGAACATCAGTTCCTGAGACTGCTTTTAAAGCTTGACGCATGAAGTCACTGTTTGTAACTCCTGGAACTTCAGATGGATATTGCATCGCTAAGAATAATCCAGCACGTGCTCTTTCATCTACTTCCATTTCTAAAAGATTATCATCATCTAAGAATGCCTCTCCTTTAGTGACTTCATATTTTGGATGTCCCATAAGGGCACTAGCGAGGGTTGATTTTCCGGTACCATTTGGTCCCATGATGGCATGTACCTCACCTGTCTTTACTTCTAGATTTACACCTTTTAAGATTTCTTTTGCATCTATTTCTACGTGCAAATCTTTTATTGCTAATTTTGACATTTTGTTTTTCCTCCTACAAATTATTACTTATATAGTATAACATTTTTGGTAATTAAAAACTCATATATGATTTAAAAATTTTTTACTTTAATCTCTTCTTGCCTTAAAACTGTTATTTAAAATTTCCAACAAGTTAAATAACGACATCTTGCTAAATAAAAAAACATAGAATAATCAATTCTATGCTTTTTTTATTATGTCATAAATATAAAATATATCAATAATCCAATAACCAGTTCTATGAAGCCAATAATGAAATATATGGAAAATGTTTTTTCTTCTTTTCCTTGAGCAATATATTCGTGATATGTAATATTATCTTCTGTATTTCTTTTAAATACTCTAAATAATTGCTTTAAACCATAGGTCAAAGCACTCATAGCGCGTTCATTTGATAAATATATCATTCCAGAAAATAACAAATACATTATACCTGTAATAGAAAAGCTCTCTACAAAAGCATTTGAGACTAATTGATTATCTTTAATATATGGACCAGGATTATAGTATCTGTATACGAATAATAGTGTAATAATTACTAGTGAAACAAGCACTGAAATTACTAATTTTCTATACTTTCTAAAGAAAAACATCACTTCTTGTCTAATTCCTTTTTGTACTTTTCAAACTCTACATCATTTGCATAAATGAAATGACCTTCCTTGATTTCTCTAAAACTAGGTTTATCAACGGCATAATCATGAATAATAGGATCATAAATTTCACGTTTTCTGTCTTTTTCAAATATTGGGTCTGGATGAGGAATTGCAGATAACAATGATTTAGTATATGGATGCAATGGGTTTTTAAACAACTCATCTGCAGGTGCTAATTCTACCATCTTGCCGTAATACATTACTCCAATTCGATCACTAAAGTACTTAACAACTGACAAATCGTGAGCTATGAATAGTATAGTTAAGTCTAATTCTTCCTTTAACTCATTTAATAAGTTAATAACTTGAGCTTGAATAGATACGTCTAAGGCACTAATTGGCTCATCTGCTATAATAAATTCAGGATTAATCACTAGGGCACGGGCAATACCAATTCTTTGTCTCTGCCCACCTGAAAATTCATGTGGATATCTTGAAGCATGCTCTGGAAGTAATCCTACAAGTTTTAAGGCCCCAAATACCTTTTCATCAATAACTTTGGCATCATGAATCCCTTGAATTCTTAATCCTTCTGCAATGATTTCTCTTACAACCATTCTTGGATTTAAA
Source organism: Phytoplasma sp. (assembly GCA_012519065.1). Taxonomy (GTDB): domain Bacteria; phylum Bacillota_I; class Bacilli_A; order Acholeplasmatales; family Acholeplasmataceae; genus Alteracholeplasma. The sequence continues at coordinate 7,578 of JAAYQV010000134.1, read as the reverse complement.
GAAGCTATCGGATCTTGGAAGATCATTTGCATTCTGGACATGATGTCTGTTTCTTTTACCAATGTTGCCTTGATACCATCTAATTCACTTCTAAAAGATTTTTTTAATTCCCTGCATTTAGCCTTAGTTTCATTGTATTTTTGAGATTTTTTTTCTAATAATTTTAATTCTTCTCTTAACTTAGAAATTTCTTTTTTAAATGTTACTTTCGCGTTTTTTAACGCTTCGTTTCTCTTTAAATAAAGTTCCTTTGGAACTTTATTTTTATTATTCTCTTTTGCATCTTTGATGCCTTGTTTCTCAATTTTAATAGTTTCTTTTAATTGAGCCTTGACATTGGAAATAGCATTATAATCCACTGAAAATTCGCTTGGATTTTCTTTTTTCCTATCTGAAAGTTCATTTAGAGCTTTTTTTAAATTTTCTTTATCTACTAAAATCGATGCTGAAAGTTCATCTATCTTTTGAGCAAATTCCTTGGTAGCATGTTCAATCTTTTCTTTTATTACCATGACATCAGGAGCAGTATTTTCTAATTTTACTAGATTATTTTTATAATCATCATTTAGTTTCTTTAAATCTAATACTTTTTGTTTTTTTAATTCAGCAATTTTTTGTTTTATCTCTTTATCAAATAAATAGCTAAATCTAGTGTTTGTTTTTTTATTTTTATGTCTAATAGCTTTAATATCTTTTTGAAGTTTTTCTTCTATTAAAGAGATTTCTTTTAATAATACAGTTTCGTCTATAATAGATTGACGAGCTTGTTCAATATGACCATTTGCAATAATTCTTAATTCCTTAATCTGGTTTTTACTGGTTATGTATGTATTATAAAAATTTGATCCTTTAATTCGATCAATTTCGAGTCTCTTTTGATACAAAACATCACTTTTGTCAAGTTTATAAGAACGATCTAATTCATTCTTTTTATCAGAAAACTCTCTTAAAGGTTGCTTAATTTCAAATATTACTTTATCTAATTCACTCTTTAGTCTATAAATTTCTATTTTTTTACTGTTTACTAATTGTTTGTATTCTTCTAAAATCAAATATCTACTATATTTATATGAATCTGCTTTAATTTGTTCTAACTTTGCTTCTTTTTTAGCCTTTTTTATTCTATGTATATTTCCGCTGTGTCCAGCACCAATGATTCTATCATTGAATTTTATAGTTCCATCAGTAGGACTATACAATCTAATGATTGTTCTCCCAGTGGTCGTCTTTCCACAGCCTGATTCTCCCACTAAACCAAAAACTTCTCTTTTGTAAATATCAAAAGAAATATCATCAATAGCTTTAATAGTTAACTTTTTCTTTCCCCATCCTGTTTGAAAATATTGTCTTAAGTTTTTGACTTCTAAAACTTTTTGATTGTAATCTACCTTTTTATTCTTCATTATAGACACCATCCTTATAATACTTTTCTGCACGTTTTCTAACAGACTCTGGCATCTCTATTTTGGGCGCACGAGGATCTAACAACCAAGTTGCAGCATAATGTGAGTCTGTAACTTTAAATAGTGGTGGCTCTTCCTCAAAATCAATTTTCATCGCAAACTTATTTCTACTTGCAAACGCATCTCCCTTAGGTGGAAAGAGCATATTTGGTGGTGTACCTGGAATAGCCTCTAACTTTTGTCTTGTATCTAAATCTGGCATTGACGATAACAGTGCCCATGTATATGGATGTTTTGGATTGTAGAAAATTTCATTAACTTTACCATATTCTACAATTTTCCCAGCATACATAACAGCTACTCTATCTGCCATATTAGCAACAACTCCTAAATCATGCGTGATAAAAATAACAGATAATTGTCTTTCTTTTTTAATTCTATTAATTAATTCTAATATTTGTGCTTGAATCGTAACATCTAAAGCCGTTGTTGGTTCATCGCAAATCAGTATTTCTGGGTCTGTTGCTAAAGCAACTGCGATAACAATCCTTTGTCTCATCCCTCCAGAAAATTGGAATGGATACTGATTATATCTTGCTTCAGGATTTGGTATACCCACTTCCTTCATCAACTCTAAAGCTCTAGCCTTTGCACGTTCCTTAGGCATTTTATTCTTTAAAATCATTGCCTCAGTAATTTGTTTCCCTACCTTCATAATCGGGTTTAAACTTGATAGTGGATCTTGGAAAATCATTGAGATTTTAGAGCCTCTAATTCTATAAAAATCAGCGTCATTAAATTTTGTCAAATCATTGTCTTCAAACAAAATTTGTCCTTTATCAATAATTGCATTATTACTCAAAATCCCCATAATCGCTCTACTAGACACCGATTTTCCAGATCCAGACTCTCCAACTATAGCTAGCGTTTCGCCCTTATGTAGATCAAAACTAATACCTCTTACTGCTCTAACAAAACCGTTTTGAGTCTTAAATGATACGTTTAAATTATCTACTTTTAATACTACTTCTCTACTCATATTATTCAGTACCTCTCAATGAAGGATTCAGTGCATCTCTTAATCCATTCCCAAACATATTAAATGCAATCATTAAAATTGAAATAACTAGCGCAGGGAACAATGTTAAGTGAGGATACACAGTAATCCCAACTGCCTGTCCTTTTGCAAGTAAAATCCCTACGGATGATCCATTTTGTAGCCCTAGTCCTAAATATGATAATGTAGACTCAAAGAATACTGCTGAAGGAATTACTAAAACTGACGAAGTAACAATTGGTCCAATAGCGTTAGGCAATATGTGTTTCGTCATAATTCTTTTATCTTTTGCTCCAAGTGTTCTGGCAGCAAGAACATATTCCTGTCCTTTATATCGATAGAACTGTGTTCTAACCATACTTGCTGTGCCTATCCAACTGGTCATAATTAGAGATATTAAAATAGACCCCATATTTCTTCCAAAATACAGTACAACAATGGTCATAACAGCTATCCATGGAATACCTGAAACAATTTCAATAATTCTTTCCATGATTAAATCTGTCTTACCTCCATAGTAGCCTGAAATAGAACCCCAAACTACACCTATACTAAGGTTAACGATAGCAACAATTAACCCAATCAACAAGGAAACACGAGTACCTGACCACAGCCTTACCCACAAGTCTCTACCAGCATCATCTGTACCAAAATAAAAATAAACACTGTTTGCATCTTTGAAGCCTAAATATTTAGCATATTCAACTACAACATCATAACTTGTAATTTCATACCCAGCAATAACTTCAGTATGTTTAACATGACTATCTATAATATTTGGATCAATTGCGTTAAATTCGCTTTCAGTTAACCCTCTTAGAGTTCTTAATCCAAAAGCTTTAGCATATAAATCTAGTTCTATCTTAACCCTTAAAATACCTGCATCATCGTATTCTTCTCCGATGATTTTATATGTTCCTTCAGGGTAAGTAGCATTTGGGTTTTCTGCATTTCCTAATTCAGAAACCCTTACAACTTGACTTTTCTTCCCTGTTGCAATTCCTAACTTTTCAAGCCCAGGAATCTTTGGTGGTAAAAATGTAACCAAAGCATCAGTTTGATTAATTTCATATCTGCTGGCTGCCGGTGCAACAACAGACATTAAAATTAATAATACTAAAATAACAAAGGCTATAATACTAGCTTTGTTTTTTCTAAATCTAAATAAAGCATCTTGTAGATATGTTGTTGATTTTGTTTCAAATTTCGAATCAAAGATTCTTTCGTCTATTTGAACTAATTCAAATTTATTATCTTTTTTATTCACTATTTTATCACTCATTTTGTCGCCCCCACTCTAACTCTAGGATCTATAATTCCATATGATAAATCTACAATTAAAACTGCAAATAAGTTAATTATAGTATAAAACGCCAATACTGCCATAGTAACATTATAGTCCAGGGTACTAATAGAATTTAGTAAAACTCCTCCTACACCAGGGATAGAATAGATGTTTTCAATAACTACCGATCCACCTATAATTCCAACAAAGTTACCTATCACAATACCGACCAATGGAATCATTGAGTTTCTAAGAGCATGTCTTAATATTGTTTGTCTTCTTGTAAGTCCTTTAGTTCTCGCTAAAAGTAGATATTCTGATGTTAAAACTTCTGTTAATTCCGCTCTAGTATATCTAGTTAAACTCGCAATAGGACCAAATGATAGGGCTAAAACAGGGATGACATATCTTAAAATCTCTGAATTCGGGAATCCTAGTTGGTTCCACACAATAGGTAACCACCCTAAATTACCTGCAAAAACCATTACCAATAATGAAATCACTACAAAAGATGGCGCTGATATAAATAACATAACAAAGAATGTAATAATTTGATCTGTTAGCTTGTTCTTCTTAAGTGCCGCGATAATACCAAATAAAAATCCTAGCGGCATTGAAATCAAGAATGAATAAATATTAATTTTCATAGTCACAGGTAGATTACCTGAAATTTGTTCAAAAGCTCCTCGCCCCATAAACTGTCTCGATTCACCCCAGTCCCAACTTGTTAGAATATTTTTTACCCATAAAAAATACTGTACTGGAATAGGTTTATCATATCCATATTTTTGCAATAGTAGTTTATGATACTCCTGGTCTATACTAGGGTCAATTGGTGGGTAATCTGGTAATAATTTTATTAAAAAGAATGCAATTGTTAATATGATAAATAGCGTTAAAAATATCAACAATGTTCTTTTAATAATATACTTTAACATAATTAAATCTCCTATCTAATAATTATACTGATGATAAAATATTTTTATATACAAGAAGGAAAATTAATTTTCCTTCTTGTATACAAAGATATGTATATTCTATTTTACTACATTTCATAGAAAATCGGATGTAAAAATAAAAAAATTATTTTAACATCCAAAATACTATCAAAATTTTTTTTAATAGCCAACGAATAACTCCGTTGGCTATTATGTTTCTACTCTTTAATTATTTTTTTCTAAATCTGCTAAGATCTTTTCAACATCAATGTTTCTAATTGAACTATGGAATCCATAGTTGAAGAATAATCCAGATACGTTGTCAGATTGGAATACGTCCATGAATGAATATGGATCTAATGTTCCACCTGAGATACCTGCAATTGCAAGGTCAAATTTACCCGGCATTTGTTTTTCATAATACACATCAAGTCCAGCGTGGTATGTTGGCTTAATCGTGATTTTAATGTTTGGATATTTATCTGAAACCAGAATTGATTCTAATTGGTTTTTCATCCAAGCACCAGCTGATTCCCAAGTAGCTCCATCAAATAAGGCTAATTCTAATTCGATTTTTTCGTTTTGCTTAACCAACCCTTTAGATACTAGACTATCTAAAGCTTCGTCTAATTTTTTCTTAGCTAAAGCTGTACTATATCCATTAGTGTTAGGAGATAACCCAGCAATTACACCTTTACCAGCATCAGTTTCTCGGAATACTTGGCCGATTTCGGGAGCTGATAGATATGCATCTGAGAAGTATGATTGAGCAGGCGTCCACACTTTACCAATTTCTGTTGAAAGTGTTGTTCTATCTAATGCAAAGTATAATGCTTCTCTAAATGCTAATTCTTGTAAGATTGGTTTAGCTTTCCAAGCACCAGCAGTTACTTGGTCTAACTCAAATTGGCTAGCCATATTAACTGATAGTCTAAAAGTTGTTGTTCCTGGCACTTTTAAAGCATCTGCTTTGTGTTGATCATATGTACTCGCTGGAATTGAAACGACGTCAATATTTCCAGATTCAAATAGTTGTAATGCTGCAGTACTATCAGCTACATAAGTTGTAGTAATTTTATCTGGGTTATATGGAGTTAGTCCAGAGTCTGCTTTATTTCCAAAGTATCCAACATTCTTTTCGTATGTTAGAGTTTGTTTGTCTTCCCACTTAGTTAATCTATACGGACCATGACCTACAACTTTATCTACTGATGAACCGTATGCATTTGTTGCTCCTGCTTTACCTTTGTTTGTAGCATTAGCTTCAAATACATCTTTATTAACTGGTGATACTACAAAACTTGATAGGTTATATTTGAAATCAAATTCTTTAACTTTGTTCGCTAGTTCAATTGTGAAGGATAGGTCATCATCAGCAACAGCTTTGAATCCTACACTATCAAATGAAACTGGTTTTTCAGCAGTTTGTTTGTAATAATCTTCTGCACCAACAACTTGGAATGTTGAACCGTAGAATGCGTTAGCTCTTCTAAATTTGTACCACGGTGATAATAACTCTTGGTACGTATACAAGAAGTCAGCAGCTTTAATTTGTGTATTCTCTTCTACAGTTACTACCTTACCATTTGTTCCTGTATATTCTCCTGCTTGCCAGTATAAATCATCCCTTAAGGTGATTTTCCATTTACTTGATGTGTTATTCTCCGGATCATTTGCATCATAACCTTCGTCTAATGCTTCAAAGCTGGCTGCCATTGCATTTTTAATACTAAATTTGTAGTCTCCTCCTGCATAGTCAGTATAGTCAAATTCAAATAATGATCCCATGATTAATCCTAGTACATCTGATTCTGCTGAATCTGCATATGCTAGATGATTTAATGTCTTAGGGAATCCTGATGCTGAGTTTCTATAAACTTTCTCTCCATTTAATGGGGTAACTGTGCCTTTTAATGCATTGAATCCCAGTACTGGAGTATAGACACCTACGCCATCTTCAGTTACTGGTAAAGTAACTCTATTAGAATATTTAACTGCTGCACTATTTGAAATAAGCGGAATACTGATTTGTTGTTCAATTAAGTATTTTTCTAATGTAGCTAGTAATGCTAGCCTTACCTCAGGTGCTGCAGAATAGAATTTACCTCCAACAAGCTCAGCTACTAAATCATTATATGAATATAGTGTTGTTCCATGTAATACTAGATCGAAATCTTTAGTCTTAGTAAGTGTAACCCCATCTTTATCCATTGTAAGTGTAGCTGTTAAAACTACATCTTCAGTTTTTCCATCCTCTAATCTGGAAACAACCCCAGTTGTTGCATCAACTGATTTGCTATTCGATTTCCAAGTTATTTTTGATCCTTTGCTACCAACAACTGGTAAGAAAAGACCACTCTTAACATTATCTTTTGTGTCCCCTCCGAGGAATTTAATTTCTAAATTTTCCCAGTCCGACTCTAGTTTCTTCTCAGGCGATTCGCCACCACACGCTACTAAAGCAACAGCTGCTACAGTAACTAAAACTAGTGAAAAGACTCTTTTCAATATTTTGCTCATACATAATTTCTCCTTTTCTAAATATGGTTTCTATTATTCTAGTATAAGTAGACCCGTTAGTCAATAAAAAAAACATTGAAAAGTGTTTTTTTGCGTATGAAAACGTTTACTTTCGTCGTTTCGCATGTTAATTGCTATATTACTTATTGTGTTAGCACTGTTTCCTCTCTTCTTTTATTCTATTTTTAAACATTATTTATAATGTAAGTGTTTAATTTGAAATATTATAACTTTAGTATTAAAATATTAACAAATAGAGTTAGTCTGAACGGAGGTTTTACTATGACAACCAAGGAATTGATTTATGAAAATGCATTAGACTTGTTTTCTAAACATGGTTATAACAATGTAGGAATGAGAGATTTAGCAAAGAGT
>JAAYQV010000023.1 GCA_012519065.1 Phytoplasma sp. | reverse complement strand
CCTTTTTTTTCATTTTTATTGTATAATAAAGAAGGAAACTTTATAGAGGTGATATGATGAAAAAATTTGTAGGATTAATTATTATGGATGGATTAGGATTAGGAGAACCATCTGACAGCAACGCTGTTACTTTAGCAAAAACTCCTTATTTAGATTATTTAATGGAAACTTATCCAAATAGCACTTTAGAAGCCAGTGGAGAAGCTGTTGGTCTTCCAGAAGGACAAATGGGTAATAGTGAAGTAGGACATTTAAACTTAGGTGCTGGTAGAGTAGTATATCAATCTTTAACCAGAATTAATGTCGCAATCAAAGATGGTTCTTTTTTTAAGAATCAGGCGTTTTTAGATGCAGTAGCTCATGTTAAAAAAAATCATAGTAAATTGCATATTTTAGGACTGGTTTCTGATGGTGGCGTTCACTCTTATACAACCCACATTAAAGCCTTATATGATATTGCTAAAGAAAACGGTCTTAAAGATCGCACTTATTTACATGCTTTTACTGATGGTAGAGATACGCCTCAAAAATCAGGTTTAGGTTACGTAACTGATTTAGTAAATTATGGTTTAAATGTTGCAACTGTATCTGGTAGATATTATGCAATGGATAGAGATAATAACTGGGATCGTTTAAATGCTGCTTATGATGCGATGGTTTTAGGAAAAGGTGCTTCTTTTTCTTCTGCTGTAGAAGGTATCACTGATGCTTATGAGCATGATTTAACCGATGAGTTCATTAAGCCTTTTGTAGTGGATTCAAACGGATTAATTGGTGACCATGACGCCGTGATTTTTGCTAATTTCAGACCAGATAGAGCCATTCGAATAGCAACAGCTGTTTCAAACCCTGAAGGGACAAAATTATACCAATCTGAAGGCAAGGCATCTTTCATTTATGATAAGCCTTTAAATGATATTTTCTTTGTTTCAATGATGCATTATAATGAAAGTGTTAAAGGAGAAATTGCATTTCCTTTACAAGATTTGAAAAACATTTATGGTGAAGTGATTGCAAATAACGGGTTAAAACAATTTAGATCTGCAGAAACTGAGAAATATGCCCATGTCACTTTCTTTTTTGATGGTGGTAAAGAAATGGATTTAGAAGGTGCTGATCGTATTTTAGTAGATTCACCTAAAGTAGCAACTTATGATTTAAAGCCTGAAATGAGTGCTTATGAGGTTAAAGATAAAGCGGTTAAAGCGATTTTATCTGAAGCATATGATACGATGATTTTAAACTTTGCTAACCCTGATATGGTAGGACACACAGGTTCTATTCCTGCAACGGTTAAATCTGTTGAAGTAACCGATGCTTGTGTTAAAGAGGTTGTTGAAGCTATTTTATCTATTGGTGGTACAGCAATTGTTTTAGCAGACCATGGCAATGCTGAAAAAATGAGAGACGAGCATAATAATCCTCATACTGCTCATACAACTAATTTAGTACCTGTGATTGTTACTAAAAAAGGCATTGAACTTTCAAAAGGAGCTTTATGTGATGTTGCTCCAACTATGCTAGATTTACTTGGTGTTAAAAAACCAGATGAAATGACTGGAAAATCATTGATTTTAAAATAACATTACTTGATACGAACTCTATAAAAAAACAGAAATGATTATAGTCATTTCTGTTTTTTTTGTTTTAAAATAATGATAGTTGTTGGGTTTTATTTCTTGATTCAACAATACGCATCCACTTACTGCTTCTTCCTTTACCAAGTGGTCTGATAATGTTTTCATCTTTAAGTCTTTTTAGCGTTCTATCAATAGTTGCTTCAGAGACTGTTGGGTGTGCTTTTCTAATATCTTCTTTAGTAAAGATTTCTTTGCCTTTTAAAATAGTGTTTTCTATGTTGTCTGATTTATTCAAACTTTTTTCAAATGCATACTCATAGGCAAACTCATCTACTTCAATATACGAATCGATGAGTAAATCTACTAAAACACGACTTAAAACATCTGTTTGAGGATAATTTGTCGACCAATAGTAAGTTGCTTGATCTAATCCTTTTTCCCATATTTTCTTAAATTTATCAAAGTGTTTAAAAAAACTTACGTATTTAAAAACATTGAAATTTTTTAAAATTAAGGCATATAGTAAAATCAAACCAACCAAATCGTTTTTATCACTAAAAATATTCATATTGATAAAATCAACATAGAAATTGGAAATCAATTGAGACAATTCAAACTGTTTTAATTTTAATTGCTTTTCAAACATTTCTATGAGTTGTTCTAAGTCTTCTCTTTTAGATTTTTCTTTTTTATAAGTAAGTATGAGTTCCGTTGGATCTACTTTATATGTGTTAAATTTAATTGGATCAGTTTTTTCGGATAAAAGTTTAGTTAAATCAATGATTTCATTGGTTATTAATTCAAATTCTTTTGGATTACTTTGGATTAAAACTAAAGCATCTTTAATATTTAAATAAAGTTGTTCTGTTTTATTTTTTGCTAGTAAATCTTTTTTAGCTAAAAGCTTTAATCTACTATCCGTTAAATCAAAGTTGAATATTTTGCCGATGAAATAAATATTTTCTTCTGCAACTTTTCTTTCAAAAACAGAAAGATCTCTGCTAAACAAGTCATCATAGTAAAACTCTTTGCCTTTAGATTCATAAACTGAAAGCAATAAAAGCATTACTTCATGATTGACTTGTATACGTTCCATATTTTGTAATGCTTTCATTAGTTATCTCCTTAATCGTGGAATGGGCTTCCGCCTATAAACTCTCTTAAAATAGAGTTATTTGGGACTAAGTCTGGTTCTATATCATTAAAGTATTTTAAGAATTTAACCAATCTATTGGCTGTAATATAGTGAACATCTTCACTTGGAATGGCTTGTAGATGAGGTAAAGCAAATTGTTTTAAGACAGAAAACTCATAAGTCAGCTCTGAGTTGAAAACAAAGTTTGCCTCTTCTTGGTATGGATAAATCCATTTGAATTCTCCACGTCTAACAGATGACCACATGTCCATTGTAGAAGTTACTGGAGAGTTACGATATTTTTGATCGCGCACAGAACGTCTTAATAATCTAAGGTCTGTGATACTAATTGGGTTATGATTATCAATATGTAATTGAGTTTGTGGTGCAATATAAATTTTGAACTTTTGGTGTTTTGGAATAGATGAAGTTAGTCTTTCGTTTAAGGCATGAATCCCTTCAATTAAAATTGGACTGTTTTTATCGACTTTAATTTTTCTACCTTCTTCTCTTTTTCCTGTCTGGAAATTAAATTTCGGTAAAGTCACTTCTTTCCCTTGAATTAAATCTAGGATATCTCTATTAAATAGTTCTAAATCTAATGCTTCTACGTGTTCTAAATCTGGTTTACCATGTTCATCTTTTGGTGCTTCTTCTTTTCCTAGATAGTAATCATCTATAGAAATCATTACTGGTTTAATACCTAAACTTAGTAAAGATATTTTCAATCTGTTTGTAAAGGTTGTTTTACCACTTGAAGATGGTCCAGCAACCGCGATTAATCGAATATCTTCAATATTTGCTAAGATTTGTTGGCTTAAGCTTGCTAGCTGATTATTATGTTTAGTTTCACAAAGGTTAATAAATTCTACTCGTAAATCTTTGGTTGCACCATATGCGTTAATGTTAGAAATAGTGTTTCCACCAATAACTTTCCCCCATTTAGCAACATCTCTTAAGGCTTGTCCAAAGGTTGGAGCATCTACAAAAGGTGGAATGGTTCCATTAAACTCTGCTCTTGGATATTGGATGATAAAGCCTGGGTGATAGTTAAATGCTTTGTATTTGGTTAAATATCCTGTTGAAGGAACCATGTAACTATACATATAGTTTTGATAAGCATTTGTTTGATAAAGATTCACTGTATTTTCAGGACGATATTTTAAAATGTTGATTTTATCTTCTAATCCTAAAGATTCATAAATTTTGATGGCTTCTTCTTTGCTAACTTTCACTCTTTGAATTGGATAGTTTGTAGCAATAATTCTATCTACTTCTTGCTTAATGTTTTCTAGCATTTCTTCTGGGACGCTATCATATCCTTCAAAAACAGCTAGTATGGATCTTGAAATACTGTAGTTAAATCTTAGTTTAACTTCTGGATATAGATTATATGTTGCCATTGCAAATACATAGCGTAAGCTAGCTTCATAAATTCTAACAGCATCTGTATTGGATAGGTCTAAAAATTCTACTGCAGAATGATCTTTGGTTAGTTTAAAAGTAAGTTCTCTTAAACGTCCGTCTACTGTCGCAGCAATTGCGTTAGTAATATTTAGCTCT
>JAAYQV010000133.1 GCA_012519065.1 Phytoplasma sp. | reverse complement strand
TAAACCCAATTAGAATCTTAAAAGTAATAAAGATCATTATATCTCTCTCCATTTTCACATAAATATATTTAAAATTAAATCAATTACTCCTGAAGCACCTATCCCAAAGAATGAACTACTGATTCTAATAGCCATAACTCCTGGCATTGCATTGACTGTTGCAGCTGCCAATTTATTACCATATAAATTCATGACACCTTGAAATCCTTTTTGTGACATTTGACCAGTTTTTGTTCTCGCAGATGCACTAATAAATATATTCCCGACTTTTGTATTTTTTACTGATCTCCACAAATCCTTACCAATAGCTTTAAAATTTTTCGCTCCTGCTCCAAATCCTAAACCAAAGCTCACAACAGTCATAATTCCAGCTTTTGTCCAATTAATTTTATCCCAATCACCATTTTAGGAAATTAAATCTCCTCCAACACTAATCAAAGCAGAACCTAATGCTCCAATACCAGTGAAAGCCAGTAGTCCACCAATACCGCCAAGTGCACCATCTAAAGCTACTCGTGCCATATTTATGCTATCCCATCTATTTGTAAAACCTTGAGACATAATACTAACTGCTAAACTAACTAAAGCACCCACAATAAAACCAGCAAATTTTAGTACGAGATAATGTGGCTATTAGTATAGCCACGTTCCGCGTAACAGTAAAACTAAACTTATTCGATGTTTTTTGATTGTTTTTTTAGTTTAGAAATTAACTCATTAATATCCATTATAAACTCACTATCCTCTCTCCAATCGAAAAGTTTAACATGGCCTTTTTTCGAAATATAACTTAATGATGTGGTTGCATCATATGTTAATCCTTCGACATCTTCAAAAACATGACCTTTCTTATAAAAACCTACATAAAGAATCCTAGCATTTTGAAGTTTTTGATGTTTCAAAAAATCAGGATGCATATCATCGATAAGAACTTTATCTTCATATCCAAATTTAACTGCTGCTTCCTTAAAATCCTTATATATTAAAGATTCTTTAAAATTAGCCAATTGTTTTTTTTCATGTTCAATAATTTTAAGCATGTTTACCTCTCTATAATTTTTTTTAAGCCACCAGGTCCATCTAACTGCACTCCTTGTTCTTCTTCCCGTTATTCCAATTAAATGTGCTAATGCTCCAGTAGATCCAAACAAAGCAAGACCTCCGGAGACTAATGCCGGAATAGCAATCATAGTTAATCCAATCGCCGTCATAGTATTGTTGTCAGTAGCTACACCTGGCTATAGTCAGACCTATACCTGTAATAACAGAAATGATTAAAATTGTTGCTAGAATTGAAAATTACCGCTGGGGTCGGAGTACATCACTGGATTGTTATTACAATAAGCATATAGGTTTAATCCTGCACTACTGGATGGATCTAGGTAGTTAATAGAATCTGCACTAATGAATCTAGCAATACTTGGATCATAAAATCTGGTATTTAAATAGTAATATCCTGTTTCATCATCATATCTATAACCTCTATATCTATAGGGGTTTATATTTGAGATATTTGAACCATCATCATATTGGTATATGATATTACCCCAGGCATCATAGCTATATTTTGCTACTGCATGGCCATTTGAGTTTATAAGTTCTAGGATATCTCCTTGCATGTTTTTTATATAGAAGTATTCTTCTCCTAAGTAATTCATATATAGAAGGTTTTCTTGTATACTTCACAACATTCTCTTTTAATAAAAATTCATATACTTTTATTATTCCTATTCATTTGCCAATATTTTTCTTTCGATTTTTAATACTTTTACAATAGTTTTAAAAAACAAAATTCTATTCCCACTGAACAGCATCGGATTACAGTTAATTTTAATTTCTACATTATTTCTTAATCTAACTATTAAATATTCTCTCTGATTGAAAATATTTTTTTTGGGGAAAATTTTTGATGATTGAACAGTAATAAAAATGTACTCACTTTTTTTGTTATCTATACTAGAGAATTCTATGTTTATTCTTGAAAATTTCTTATATAAAATAAATGATGTCCCTGTTATTTCCAGGTGTGGTTTTATACTTATACTTAAAAATATTGTTACAATAATATTAAGTATAATTATGACAAACAATAGTATAAGACTCTCCATATTAAGACTATTCCATGAATGACCGACTATATCAGTCATAAAAAGTCCAAAATTCAGCAAAACTGATGAAAATAAACAAACTCCGAAGAACCAGCCAGAATAATAAATACTATTTTTTGATCTTTTCTTGTGGAATATTATTTTTTTCACAACAACTAATACATCTATTGCCATAATCAGCAGATATAT
>JAAYQV010000132.1 GCA_012519065.1 Phytoplasma sp. | reverse complement strand
AGATGACTGTGTCTCCTGTTTGATATTGGTTCCCACTAACCCATCTTTCTGTGATTTCATAAAATTGGTTGTTATCAGATGGGACACCTGTTGAGATATTTTGGTAGTCATCTCCTAACCAAACATAAGTTCTATAATTATAGGTGACTACTTGATATTTTTTATAAAGGCTTTTTGTTTGCCATTCTTCGGTTAATTCATTCCATCCAGTTTCTTCTCCGGGGATGGGTTTAGAGATGGCATCAGATAAGATTCTATAATAAGTTTTTCCTTCATAAGTTACTAAATCATTATTTGAATAAACGGTATTTGGGTTGAAAGTGGTTGGATTTTGAAATTTACCGTATTTATTATTGGCATCACCACTTTCTAAACTAGCATATGGATGATCATTGTTTTTCACATAGTACCAAACTTTGATGTTATTTTCTGTTCTATAAAAGATGTCACCTGTTTTATAGGCTGAAACCTTGGTTGAATTATATTCAAAAGTAATTTCTTTCCAGTCACTAGCATGAGCGGCACTTGGATCAACATAGGGCCCAACTGCTGCGGTGGCGATGTACCAGGTTTTGATGTTATTTTTCATTAAATACACAACATTACCCTCTAGATAGGTTTGTGAGTTATTCCAGTTATATCCTAGGTTTTTCCATGCGCCTGAACCACCTGTCGGATTATCCCATGTATCTTTTAAAGCAAGCCAGAAAGTACCGCTATAATAAACAACGCTGTCTTTAAAGAAAAAAGTTTGTGGTTTATATTGGTTGTTTATTTCCGCATATCTTCCTTGGTTGGTTGGTGTGTTACCACTGACTGTGCCTGATGTGTGGTCAGAAAGCACTTTGTAATATTTACCTTGATAGTAGACGATATCATCTTTTTTATATTCTTGGCCATCCATCCATTCTGAAATGATATTTGGGCTATAGATGATGTCTTCATATCCCCATTCTAAGGGGGTGGTGTTATAAGTTAAGGTAATTTCTATTTTAGTCTCTGTTTGAGTGATTTTTGATATTTTGATGAAGTTTGTGGCGTAGATGATGACTTTATAATTACCTGATAGGTTGACTTTTTGAAGTGAGGTGCTTTCGTTTATGCGCCATAATACGGTGTGTTTTTCATATGATGTTGTTTTGATAAAATCAATGACAAGTCCTCGTGTGTATTGACTGTTTGTAATGCCTTGTAGTTTTACATCTACTTCTTTGTCTCCTGCTGTGAAGTCTTCGGTTTGAGTGATTTCTTGGTGGGTATTCCACACACTATCTTTTCTATTGGCTTGAATGGCTTTAGCGGTGATGATGACTTTAACTAAATCTGTGTCTTCAAGACTTTGATTGATTTTAAGTTTATCAGTAAAACTGACTTCAACCGGCTCATCTTTTCTAATTTCATGTGGGTATAGATGATATCCTTCTAAGTCTTTGGTTTGAGAAACGATGTTGGGTTTATTCACTGCTAGATCATAGGTGGTTGATGAGTTGCTTGTTTGCGCAACAACCGTTTGGGTGTTTGAAAGGATGGTGATACTCATTTTTAGTTTGACATAAATGTTTTGATAAGCATAGATGTAAACACTTGATTTAAAATCTATGGTGTATGTATTTGAATCATAGGTGAAATCACTTGGTTTTAAAATGACTTCTAAACTGTTTCGGTTATATTTGGTTTGATTGTTATAATTAATTTTTTGATCATTTGAGCTGATGAGTAAAGTGGGGTTGAATAATTCACTTGATCGCATATTAAGTTGAATTTCATTTCCCTTTTTTTGGTTAAACCATGCAAAAACACCCGTACTTGTGGCAGTAAGGAAAATGATGAATGATAGGGTGATGATGAGTGCTTTTTTAATGTTTTTTCGCATGATTAACCTCTTTTAATTAGTCTCCAAAGGAAATGGCTAAGTAATATATCAATGAGTGGTAAATGGCTTTTTGACTGTTTGATAATCCGTCATAGTT
>JAAYQV010000131.1 GCA_012519065.1 Phytoplasma sp. | reverse complement strand
TTAGTTTAATTCCAACCTTTGTTTCTATGTTTGACTCAGGAAATGCGCTTCCTGAAGAAAAAATAGTAGCAGGAGATATTTATTACATTGATCAAACAACACAGACAAGTGATGTTTTTACAATTTTTCTTGACTACACCAAAGAGCAAGCTAATTTATTAGAGGCAAGATGGGAGTCAGAAGCACAAATCTATACAGAAGACCCGTCTACATACTACAGTAACATTGAACATAAAAATTCAATTCTCATTGTGTTTAAAGAAACCAACGGGCATATCACCGTAGATTACTACTCATATGCAGAAAACAGTCTGTTAGATATGTTAGCCAAACAAAGTATTTTAGAATTAAACAGACTAATTTATTTGCAAAACAATACAGATGTAGATTTATCAGATATTGCAAATACACCAATCACTCAAGTACCAAATGAAGAAGCGATTGCTAATGAAGTTCAAAGTGCAATCAACAGTAGTATTTCATCGATTTTAATTATTCCTTTATTCATTTTAGTAACCATGGGAATTCAGTTTATTGGAACTGACATCATTGAAGAAAAATCAACCAAAGCAATAGAAGTTATCATAGCAAGCGTACCACCTAAAACACACTTTTTTGCTAAAATAACATCAACCATTTCCTTTTTAGGACTACAACTACTTTTATACATCATTTATGGTCTAGTAGGTGTTCTACTAAATAACATCATCCTTGGTTCTAATGGTGGAGGCTCTTGGACTGCTCTATTAGGCGATAGTACAAGTTTGGTGGGCATGACAGTCTTAATTGCTTTAGTTGTTTCACTTGTGGGAACACTGCTATATTTAGTGATATCAGCATTCTTTGCTTCTGTGGCAGTGAATCAAGAAGACTTCCAACAAGTTCAATCTCCAATGATGATTGTGTTAATGATTGGTTACTTTGCTTCAATTTTTGCAAATGCGGCCAACTCTGCAACCTTAATTAGAGTTCTTTCCTATATTCCGTTTACCTCACCAATGGTAACCGCAGGAGCCTATTTTTCAGGACATATTTACGGATGGGAAGTTATCATCAGTGTTGTCATCTTATTAATAACTGTCTTCTTAGTTGCACTTATTCTTGCTCCAATCTATAGAGCTTCGATCTTAAGTTACGATGAAGGAAAACTATTCAAACGAATCAAAAAAATCATTAAAAGTTCTAAAACCAATAAAAAAAAGAAAAAAGAAGCTAAGAATTAAAGTAAAACAGTAAAGAGAGTAGAAATACTCTCTTTTTTATACTTAAAAAAACGAATCAAACAAATAAACAAGAAATACTTTTTTTCATCATTTATGCTATACTATTAACAATAGAATGGGAGGTTAACATATGAATCAAGAACTATACCAAAAAATTGAAAACTTAATTGATCCATATTATAAAAAGACCTTTAAAGAATTGAAATCAATTAAGTCATTTAATATAGAAAATAATATCGTGAATATAGTTGTAGCTTTAGGAAATAAAACTAAAGACACTCAACAAGTCAAATTAGATATTGCACGAATTGTAAAAATTGAGCATAAATATCCAGGTTTAAAAATCGACTTTTTAGATGCCTATATTCAAGCAGAAGAAAAAATCATTTATATTGGCGTTGCTTCAGGAAAAGGAGGAGTTGGAAAATCTAGTGTTTGTGCAAACTTAGCCTTAGCTTTTGCTCGCTTAAATATAGAAGTTGGTATTATTGATGCGGATGTTTACGGACCCAGCATTCCTTTTATCTTTGGTTTAAAGCCGTTACCTTTATCAACTACAGATGATGATAAAATTATTCCGGCAGTCAAACAAAAAGTTCAAATAGTCTCAACAGAATTTTTCATGCCAGAAAACAAACCATTATTATGGAGAGGGCCAATGTTAAATCAACTTCTAACTCATTATTTTAAAGAAGTACAATGGCATGATAAAACAAAAATTATCTTAATAGATTTACCACCAGGAACAGGAGATGTTGCATTAGATGTTCAAGAATATATGCCACAAACAAAAATGTTGATTGTAACAACCCCTTCTTTAAGTGCAGCACATGTTGCCATAAAAGCCGGTTTAGCAGCCAAAGAAATGGGTCATAAAATATTAGGTATTA
Source organism: Phytoplasma sp. (assembly GCA_012519065.1). Taxonomy (GTDB): domain Bacteria; phylum Bacillota_I; class Bacilli_A; order Acholeplasmatales; family Acholeplasmataceae; genus Alteracholeplasma. The sequence goes on along the minus strand of JAAYQV010000131.1, from coordinate 60,704 downwards.
TTGAAAATATGAGTTATTTTTACGCTCAAGATGTTGATAAGTATTATCATATCTTTGGAAAAGAAGGCGGAACTTATGTATCAGAACAACTAGGTATGGACTTAATTGCTCGTATACCTTTGGCAAATACATCAAACTTACTTTTTGAAAAAGATGAAATGAATGGGAAACTCTATCTAATGTTAGCACAAAAACTTTTAGAAGATTTAGGTGTAAAATAATGCAAAAATGGTATAAATTAGATAATGCAGCTAAAATATTCCCTGCTGTTACAAATAAAAACAGGCCCTATATGTTTAGAGTAAGTGTGGTGTTAAAAGAGAAGATAGATAAGGATACTCTACAAGCAGCCTTAAATGCAATCATTGAAAGATTTACAAGTTTTAACGTAAGACTAAAAAAAGGTTTTTTTTGGCATTACTTAGAAACAAACCCTAAAAAACCATTGGTTTTTTTAGAAGATTCCTATGTCAATAAAGCCATTAATAAAAAAGAGACCAATGATTTTTTATTTAGAACACTTTATTATGAAAACAAAATATCAGTAGAATTCTTTCATTCTATCACAGATGGGAAAGGCGCATTAACCTTTCTTAATGCACTGGTATATGAATACCTTATTTTAAAAGGTGAAATAATAGACCCAGAACATAAAATATGGACCAAAGATATTGAAGTTAGATACGATGAGACTGTTGATCAATACGTTAAGAACTATAATAAAAAAGACTTAAAAAAAGCCAAAGAGGATAAGGCATATCATATTAAAGCAGATATCTACAAAGATAACTATCAAGCCATTATCCATGGTTATTTAAAACTAGATGAGCTAAGAAAAGTTGCTCAAAATTACGGAGTAACACTAACAGAATATTTATCAGGTGTTTTAGTTTATGCTAATTATCAATACTTAAAAGGCAAAGACTTTAAAAAAACATTTAGACTAATTTTACCTGTTAATATGAGACAATTTATTTCAACTAAAACATTGAGAAACTTTGTTTTATATATGAGAATCAACTATGATTTTAACCAAGAATTAAGTTTAGAAGAAATCTTTTCTATCACTAAAAACGGTTTTAAAGAAGAACTGGTTAAAGATAAACTTTTATCAACACTTGCCTCAAACGTGAAGTTTGAAAAAAACATCATCAATCGTTCAGTGCCATTATTTATTAAAACTTTTTTCATGAAACTAGTTTTTAATTTTGTGGGAGAAGCTTTAAATAGTTTTGCCTTTTCTAATCTTGGATTAGTTGATCTACCTAAAGATATGGAATCGTATATTGACAGATATCAATTTATCATTGGAACCAGTACGGATTGCCCTAAAGCAATGTCAGCAATCAGTTTTAATAACACACTGACTATTAATTTTGTATCATTAATGATCGATAATGATATTGAAAAACATTTTTTTAATACACTTAGAAAAGATGGGTTAAACGTTGAGATAGAAACCAATGAATTAGAGGTAAGTATATGAAAAAATGTAATCACTGCCAAGTAGACATTAAGACGACTAAAAACACTTGTCCTTTGTGTGGAGAAATTTTACAATCAATTGACGAGAAAAGTTTATATACAAACTCACCATATCCACCTTTTATAAGCAAAAAAAGGCTCTTAAACCCTGTTTTAAGAATTTTAATATTCATCTCAGTAATAGCTATGGTCGTTAGCACAGTAATCAATCGATTAACTTATGACCAAGCAGCTTTTCCGTGGTCATTTATCGTCATAGGTGCCATTATTTATATATGGATTTTCTTTATTACAATCATTAAATCAAAAAGTCATATTACTTTTAAAATCATCACACAAACACTTGTTATATCACTTTTAGTTTTAGCCATACAATTGATTTCAAATACAGGATACTGGGCTTTTGAATACGTCATTCCAGCTATATTAACAGGTTCAACCCTATCGATGATTGCTTTATTTACATTTAACTTAAAAAGAAGACACTACTATATCTTACCTTTAATCATTGTAAGCATTTTAGATTTGATTCCATTTATTTGTTATCTTTTCTTACCTAATGAATATAAAACCGTCTTTTGGACGCATTTAACCATTTTAATTGTTGGATTGGCTACAATTTTTGGTTTATTCATTATAACGCCTAGAACCACCATAAATGAACTTAAAAAAAGATTCTTCTTATAAAAGAAAAAGAACTTTTCTACGCTAATATATTTAAGCTAGGAAAGTTTTTTTTAAAAAAGGAGTGTCTATATGAATCATGATAAACCAAGAGAAAGATTAGAACGACTAGGAGTGGATGCATTAAAAACAGAAGAATTAATTGCTATTTTATTAGGCACTGGAAATCAGGATAAAAATGTTTATGAGTTATCAAGAGAAATTTTAGATCAACTAAACACATTAGAAGATTTAAAAAATATGAAACTAAATGAGTTAACTTTAATAAAAGGTGTAAAAAAAGCCAAGGCTTCAAAAATAATTGCAGCGATAGAATTAGGGAAAAGATTGTCCTTTGCTAAATATCAAGAATTAAAAAAACTAAATCGTATAGAAGATGTCTACTATTTACTAAAAGATAAAATGAGTCATTTGGAACAAGAACATTTTATTGTTCTATTTTTAAATACTAAAAGTGAAGTCATTCATCAAGAAACAGTTTTTATTGGAACGATTAATCAAACAGTCATTCATCCTAGAGAGATCTTTAAACAGGCTATTCGATTAAGTGCATCCTCTATTATTTGTGTACACAATCACCCAACAGGAAATTCAACACCAAGTCAAATGGATTTGGTTTCCACACATAGCCTGATAGAAGCATCAGAAATCTTAAAAATTAGCTTAATTGATCATATCATCATAGGGAAAAATGAATTTTTTAGTATTAGACAGAATAAAAAGATTAAAGTATAATAAGACAAAGAGGTGATTGTCTTGGATAAACAAAAAACAACAAAAAGATTTTGGTATGCCATTGCGATAGGTGTAATTATCTTATTTTTATTAATCTTATTAAGTAGCATCTTATCGGTAGGCGATAGACTTTCAAATATTCATCCATATGTTGCTTATGGTTTTTATGGATTAGCTTTTCTATTAATATATTTCTTAATTTTAAGGCCAGTTCAAATCATTCTTTTTTCACCTGCTTTCTCAGTTGAAACTACTTTAGAACAACAAAAAAAGAAATCAAGAAAAAATTTTAGACTATATAAAAAAATAGCAGAAAGACTCATTGAAAATAAAGAACTTCCAGAAATAGCAAAAGAAAATTTAAAGGCATCTTTAAATGATTATGAACAATTAAAAACCACATTAAATCAAACATATAATAAACACGTGAAAAAAATCATTAATAAAATCATTAAAAAACATGCCAAAACGGTGATGATTTCAACTGCGATTAGCCAAAATGGGCGATTAGATTTCTTTACAGTGATAGCTGTTAATATAAGAATGATCAAAGAAATAGTTGTTGCATGTGGATTTAGACCATCATATAAAAACCTAGCAAAGCTAACGATTAATGTATTTACCACAGCACTTATCGCAGAAGGATTAGAAAATATCGATATACAAGATATTTTACCTCAAAGTTCTATGAATACTTTAAGTGAAATCCCATTGATTCGTCCCATTTTATCCTCAGTAACTCAAGGTATTTCAAACGCTTTACTGACGCTAAGAATAGGTGTTGTAACTAGAAAATATTTATTCAGTGATGCCAATGAAATAACAAAAGAAACAATTAGAAAAGGAGCTTTAATTGAGGCAGCAAAAATGCTTCCTAGTGTGGTTGCAGAAGGCATTATGATTTTCCCTAAGAAACTTTTTGGTCTTTTTAACTTTGGAAAAAAAGATAAAAAAGAAGAGGAAAAAACAGAAAACTAAAATTAAAAATAAAAGTATCTTTTATTGACTTTTATAGAATAAAAAGATATAATACCAATGTTGTACCACGTAGACAAGGTTTTAAAGATTTATCTTACCGGATAAATTACCTCAATAGTGAGTCTTCATAATAAATAAAGGAGGTAACAAAATGTTTGCAGTAATCAAAACAGGTGGTAAACAAGTACGTGTTGTTGAAGGACAAGAAATCTATGTTGAAAAATTAGATGTTCTTGAAAATGATACATATGAGTTTACTGAAATCTTATCAATTGGTGGAGAAAAGACAGTTATTGGTCAACCATTAGTTGAAGGTGCTAAGGTAGTTGCTAAAGTTGTAAAACAAGGAAGAGCTAAAAAAATCATTGTTTTCAAATATAAAGCTAAGAAAAAATACCGTCGTAAACAAGGGCACAGACAAGCATACACAAAACTTGTCATTGAAAAAATTGTTGCTTAATCATGATTAAGTATCAATTTACAAAAGAAAACAACCACATTCAAGAAATAAAAGTCACTGGGCATGCTAATTATGCAGAACATGGTGAAGATATTGTTTGTGCAGCAGTCTCAACTGCTATTATCGTAACAGCCAATGCAATAGAGGTCTTAAATTTAAAAGATAAGGTGCAATTGGATTTAGATGAAGGCTATTTTAAATTAGAAGTTAACCAAGTAGATGAAATTGTTGAAGGATTATTAACTAATTTAGAATACACATTAAATGATTTAGAAATTACATATAGTCAATATATTAAAAACCAGAAAAAGGAGGGATAACATGTTAAGACTAGACATACAGTTATTCGCATCTAAAAAGGGAGTAGGTTCAAGTAAAAACGGCCGTGACTCTCATTCAAAAAGATTAGGCGCTAAATTGTCAGATGGACAATACGCAACTGCTGGTTCAATTATTTACCGTCAAAGAGGAACAAAAGTTCACCCAGGTAATAACGTTGGAATCGGTGGAGATGACACATTATTTGCAAAAGTTAGCGGAATTGTTAAATACGAAAGAAAAGGCCGCGATCGCAAACAAGTTTCAGTGTATGAAGGATAATTAAGCATTATCCTTTTTTTATGATAAAATATCAAAGAAGGGGGGAATAACCCGTGGATTTTATAGATGAGGTCGTTGTTGAAGTTACAGCCGGAAAAGGTGGTAATGGTATGGCATCCTTTAGAAGAGAAAAATACGTAGAATTTGGTGGACCATCAGGTGGTAACGGTGGAGAAGGCGGATCTGTTATTTTTGTTGGAGAAGAAGGGGAGAATACCTTACTTAAACTAAAATATAATAGACATATTAAAGCAAAACCAGGAGAAAATGGTAAAAGTCGTTCTATGCATGGTGCAAATGCAGAGCATAGATATTTTAAAGTGCCTTTAGGAACAGTTGTATATACAATGGAGCGTGAATTAATAGGTGAAATTCTTGAACATGGACAACAACTGGTTGTTGCTAAAGGTGGAAAAGGTGGTAGAGGTAATCAAGCCTTTGCTACTCACAAAGACCCTGCACCAGGTTATGCTGAAAATGGTGATATGGGCGAACAAAGAAAAATTATTGTAGAATTAAAAGTACTAGCAGACGTGGGATTAATTGGATATCCTAGCGTTGGTAAGTCAACGCTAATTTCTGTGATCTCAAATGCAAAACCTAAAATTGCTGATTATCCATTTACAACTTTAGCACCTAACTTAGGTATGGTATATTTAGATGACCAAAGCTTTGTTGTAGCTGATTTACCTGGGCTAATTGAAAATGCTCATTTAGGGCATGGTCTAGGTATTCAATTTTTAAAACATATAGAAAGATGTCGCGTATTAGTTCACTTAATTAGCATGGATAGTCAAGATCCTTATAAAGATTATTTAGCAATTAACGAAGAATTAAGACGATTTAATGAAAAAATCCTTACTAGGCCACAAATTATTGTAACCAATAAAATGGATTTAGAAGGAGCAGAAGAAAAATACCAAGATTTAGTAAAAAAAATAAATGTTGAGAAAATTATTCCTATTTCTGCTTTAACAACACAAAATGTTGAAAAACTTAAATATGAAATACTTAAAACATTAAATGAAACGCCATTACCAGAACCAATAAAAGAAGAAACTGTGTACACGATTAAAGAAGAGGTTGAGCCGTTTGTTATTAAACACGGTGATGATAATGTCTTTGAAATTACCGGTGAGGTTGTTGAAAAACTATTCTATCGTACTAATTTTAATAATGAAGATGCGGTGAGAAGATTTTCAAGGCAATTAAAGGGTTTAGGTATTGATGAAGCATTGCGAAAAGAAGGATTAAAAAATGGAGATACGGTACGTATCTTAGATTATGAGTTTGAATTTATAGACTAAAAAAAGGCCTTAAAAGGCCTTTTTATTTTAATTTCTTTTCTTTGAATTTAAAACTTTTCTTAAATTCAGACAAATCTTTTTTATAACTATTTTTTGCAGATTGTTTGTTTTCACGTATCTTTTGTCTATACTCAGATTGAAGTTTTGAAATTTCTATAACACTTAATCGTTTGGTTTTTTTAAAGTTTTTAGCTAAATGAGATTCAGAAGAAAGAATATCATTAGCAATTTTAAGACTTGTTTTTTTAAAAGAGGCTTGCTTATGAGAAAGCTCTGCAATGCTTTTTTTCTGGCTCTTGGCATATTGCATAAGAATGGCATCGTTTTTTTCTTTGATAGCAATTTCCATATCTTTTAATTTTTCTTTTTCTGAAAGCAAGTGCTCAGAAAGTTTGGTTTGTCTATTTTTAAAACCGAGATTTAGTGTTGTATGATGCTTTATAGTTTCTGCTTCAATTGAAGAAAGCACAGAAGCTAGATTTTCCTGGAGCAATTCTAAACGGGCATTTAAATCAAAAGTATTAGAAGAAATTTTCTTTAAAATTTCATCCTTATCTTTAAATAATTCATCTTTAGTGGTTTTTTTAGAAGCTAGAAAATCTTCTAAAGCAACACTCATAATAGCATCTATTTGTGATTTTGATTGATAAATGATTTCTTCATAATCTTTGTTAAGCAAATTTAGGAAGACATCGTATCTTTGATGATTTTTACTTATATTTGAATTTAATTTTAACAAAGCAAAAGAAACTTTTTGTGTTTTTGGTAAGAAATGATTTTTAAAAGTATCATAAAGTTTTAAAAAATCTTGATAAATTAAATGAATTAAACGGATATTTTTTTTCTTATGAGTAGAAAAAATAGTATTTAGTTTAATTTGAAGTTTTTTACCTTGTATAAATTTTCCTGGTTTAAATAGCTTATCAACAAAAAGACTAGTTTCCAAACTGTTTTTATCAAATAAAGATAGGTGTTTATCAAAACTAAGTTCTAAATCATTTATTTTAAAAACAAGGTTCTTTTGTTCAGTTTTTAAAGTTTGAATATCTTTTGTAAAAGAGGCTTCAAGTTTTTCAATTAATACTCTATTTTTTTGAATTTTACGCTTAATGATATTGACGTTACGTTCGTCTTTTCTAATATACTTATAAAGCATAAACAAGTCGCTTCTCTGAGTAGAAGAGTTGCCATAACCTTTATAATTATATTTTTGAATGATTTGTCGTTTAATTAAAATATTAGTATCGTAGTAACTGTTTTTTTGTTCTAATAAAATGATACGGTTTTTAAGACTGTTTATATTATAATGAAGAAGTTTTTCTAAAAATTGATAATAACTTTCATAAAAATAATCTATCAATTCTAGTAAACCATCTTTAAAACAATTAAGATGATCATCAAACGTTAATTTGGCTTCTGCATTCAAAGTAGTCATGTGTTTTTTATAATCTAAAATCCCTGCGATTACTTGGTCGTATTCATAATTCTTGTCAGAAACTAAGGTAAGGGAGGGGATCATATTCAAATATTGTTGATAAATGTTTAAGTTTTGGTCTAAAGCATTTTGAAATAAGAAGAATTGATCTTTAAAATGATCAGTGAAACAATCAAAAAAGACCTTGCTTTTTTTAAAAGCAGTTAGACTTTGTAAAATAAATAATTCAGTTTGTGAAGAGTTGATGCTTTCTTTAAGAATAGTTGATAAAACAGTTTCTTTTTGTTTTTCCTTTTGAATATTAATGCTTAATAAGTTATTACTTTGTTCAGATTCTAAATTAAGTTTAAATAAATCGGTATCCGTATTAATAGTAGCATCTATAATGGATAACTCATATTCAACTTTAGATAATTCAATTTCAAGCTCATATTTTTTTTCTAAAGATTCCATTTCTTGTTTTAAAGAATCTAGTTTGATTTGAAAAGTTATTTGATTGATTTTTAAATCTCTTTCTCTAGCGTAAGTTAAAATATTTTTTTGATATTCTAAAGCATTTAATTTATATTGGTGTGCTGTTTTTTTCTCCAAAACATTTAAATCATGCTTAAAGATTAAGTAACTAGTATCATTAGCAAGCAATTTTAATTCTCTTTCTTGAATATTAGCTGCTAAATTGAGTTGCGATTCTAAAGGTGCAATATTATTTAAGTGAGCGGCTTCAAGTAAAAAAGATCTTTTTTCTAAAACAAAATCAAAGTGTTCTTTTTGGTAGGAAAGACGTTTGAGATTCATCTTTAAGTGATGTTCTAACATCAATGCACTTTGTTTATGTTCTAAATCAATTTTCCCATGTTCAATACGCCATTGATAAAGTTTTTTTAAATGGTTGATTTCATGATCATATAGTTTTCTTTGATTTTTTCTCCATTTTTCAGCATCCTCTTTAGAGGCTTTTTTTATATAAGCATTAACTTGCTTAGTTAAAAGGGAAACTTCTTTTGCAGATCTACCTTCTTGTTGAAGTCTTTTGATGCGTTCTGTGATGCTATCTTTATATGAACTTAGACTACTATTAATCAAAGAGATAGCGTGATTATATTCAAAAGTAATTTTGGAAATAGCATCCTCATATTCTTTGTTTAAAAGGTCAAAAGAACGATTGTGTTTTGCCATTTTTTCTTGATATTCAGCGTTAGATTGACTAAGAATAGCATTGTAATCATCTTGTAATTTTTGCTTAGAAGACTCTAGAATTTCAATACTCTTCTCATAACTGATTTTCAAATCAGATAAATCACTTTGTAAGGTAGTTTTTAATTCATTTATTTTATGGTTGAAACTAATGCTTGCTTGATTAAAAGTTTGTCTAATAGATAAAAGATTATCATCACTTTGCTTTTTTAACATTTCTAATTCAAGTGCGCTATCTTTAACAAAAACATCAAATGAAGTATTTTCTTTTTCAATAGAAGTATTAATTTTATTTAAAGAAGTATCATATGAAAGTTTAGATTCTTTAAATAAAAGCTCATACTCTTTTTCTAAAGCACGAATTTCAGTGTCAATTCTTTTTTGATTGATTTGAAGTTCTGTTTGTAGTTTATCAGCAACTTGACGTTGTATTAAAGCTGCTTGATTAAGTAATTGGCTATTTTTAGAAGGAATATGTTCCTTTAATCTAAATACTTCAGTCGTTTTATCTCGATATTCTTTATTCAAAGAAGTAATTTTCAGTTGTTTCTTATTGCTTAAAGTTATGATATCTTTTTTTAATTCCTTAATCGTTTTATCAATCACTGTTTGATGATCGAATAAAGCCTGATTATGTAAAATGATTTCATCAGTATTTTCAAAAGACTTTAGATTATAGGCTATTTTAGAATTTCCCAAAGTCAAAAAAGCATCACTTAAAGAAGTGAAAGCATTCTTTAAATGCTCATCAGTTTCCTTTGTGAGAGTCTTATCAAGACTATGGAGTTTTAAGATTAATTCATCATGTAAGCCATATTTCATCAAAATCACTTCCCCTAATCATATTATAGCATATTAAGAGAATGTAAAATGAACTAAAAAATGATATAATATTTTATGATTAGAGAGGTGTTTTTATGTATGGATATATCAAGGGAAACGTAACAAGCGTTAGACCATCATTTATTATTGTTGAAAATCAAGAAATAGGCTATCAGATTATAGTTCCAAACCCTTATCAATATCAAATAGATGAGAGAGTGAAGATTTACACTCATTTTCACGTTAGAGAAGATATACAAGCTTTATATGGATTTAAAAATGAAGAAACGCTTGAATTTTTCAAAAAACTATTAAGTGTTTCAGGTATTGGGCCAAAGAGTGCTTTATCTATTACGGCGGCAGATGATGTTAATGACGTCATTATGGCTATTGAAAACAGTGATATACAGTTTTTAACTAAATTTCCTGGTATCGGTAAAAAGACAGCACAACAGATCATTTTAGATTTAAAAGGAAAATTAGTTGAAATAGAAGAAACGCTGATAAAAGATGATAAAAAAGAGGTTAAAGAAGCCTTAATTGCTTTAGGATACTCAAAGGCAGAGACAAGTAAAGTAGTAAAGAAAATAGCATATAATGAATCCATAGAAGTTATGGTTAAAGAAGCATTATCACTACTATTAAAAGGATGAGTTTAAATGAAAGATGAAAGAATAATGAGCACTGATGTATTTTTAGAAGATGAAGAGCAAACTTTAAGACCTAAGTACTTAAGTCAATATATAGGGCAATCAGATATTAAAGAAGTGCTTGAAGTCTATATTAAAGCAAGCAAAAAAAGAGATGAGGCTCTAGATCATATTTTACTTTATGGGCCACCAGGTTTAGGAAAGACTACCTTAGCACAAATAATTGCCAATGAATTAGATGTTAACATTAAGGTTACCAGTGGGCCAGCCATAGAAAGAAGCGGAGATTTAGCTGCTATTTTAAGTAGTTTAAACCCAGGTGATGTATTATTTATTGATGAAATTCATCGATTACCCCGCTTCGTAGAAGAAGTATTATACTCGGCAATGGAAGATTATGTTTTAGATATCATTATTGGTAAAGATGGAGAATCTAGATCCATTCGAATTGATTTACCGCCATTTACACTTATAGGAGCAACCACAAGATTTGGAGATTTATCTGCACCACTAAGAGATAGATTTGGTGTTGTTTTTAAACTAGAATATTACACGCAAAACGATTTAGAAATGATTGTAAGAAGAACCTCTGAGGTTTATAATCATAAAATAGAAGAAAAAGCTGTATCAGAATTAGCGAGAAGAAGTAGAGGGACGCCAAGGATTGCTAACAGATTGTTTAGAAGAGTCAGAGACTTTGCAGAAATTTTTGAAGATGGTGTTATCACATTAGATATTACCAATCATGCCTTAGAAAAATTAAATATCGATCAAAGGGGACTAGACGGAGCAGATTATGCTTACTTAAAAGGTTTGATTGAAAAATTTAACGGGGGACCTGTTGGTATCGAAAATATAGCAGCAACCATTGGTGAGGAAACAACAACCATAGAAGATGTATATGAACCTTTCTTATTACAAGAAGGCTATATAAAAAGAACGCCTAGAGGGCGTGTAGCTACTGAAAAAGCCTATGAGCTTTTTGGCATTAAATATTATAAAGGAATGTTTGAATAATGAAAACAGAAGATTTTGATTTTTACTTACCAGAAAAACTAATTGCTCAACATCCTAGCGAAAAAAGAGATAATTCAAGATTGATGGTATTAGATAAAAACAGTCAAACCATAGAACATAAACAGTTTTTTAACATCATAGACTATTTAGATAAAGACGATGTTTTGGTTTTAAATGATACTAAAGTATTACCAGCAAGATTATTGGGTATAAAAAGAGATACTCATGCAGCCATTGAAATACTGTTGTTAAAAGAAAAAGAAAAAGATCATTGGGAAACGTTGGTTAAACCTGCTAAAAGAATTAAAATTGGTACAGAAGTTTATTTTGGGGATGGACTTTTAAAAATGGTATGTACCAACAAAATGGAAGATGGATTAGCAACGTTTAAACTACTTTATCAAGGCGTTTTAGTAGAAATATTAGAAAAACTTGGAACAATGCCGTTACCACCTTATATTACTGAAAAACTAAAAGACCAAAGCAGATATCAAACGGTATATGCAGAAAACCTAGGTAGTGCAGCCGCACCAACGGCAGGACTTCATTTCACACAAGAACTTTTAAAACAGATAGAAGAAAAAGGAATTAAAATCATCCCAATCACACTTCATGTCGGATTAGGGACATTTAGACCCGTTTCTGTTTCTGATGTGACAAATCATAAAATGCATTATGAGCAATATATATTAACAGAAAGTTCAGTTAAAGCATTAAATCAAGCTGTTAAAGAACATAAAAAAATAGTTGCAGTAGGGACAACAACCGTCAGAACTTTAGAAAGTAACTTTAAAGAAAACCAATTTCATCCCGGAGTATTTGAAACAAACATCTTTATTTATCCGGGATATAAGTTTAAAGTTGTTAATAAACTTATTACCAACTTTCATTTGCCAAAATCAACTTTAATGATGTTGATTAGTGCCTTTTATGATCAAGAAAACATAAAAAAAGCTTACAGTGAAGCTGTAAGCAATGAATATCGTTTTTTCTCTTTTGGAGATTCAATGCTAATTAAATAAAGAAGTGTAGAGTGATTGCTACAGATCCTATAATTAAGCAATAAATCGCAAAATGAATTAAGTTTTTAACTTTAACATATTTATAAATAAATTTAACCGAAATAAAAGTTGCAATAAAGCTAAAGATGAAAGCTAATGAATAGCCAATGACATGAATTTCTTCGCTAGCATTTAAAGCATCATAGATACCCAATAAAGTTACTGGAACAGAGATAATGATATAACATAAGAACGAAAAGCGTAAGGCATCTTTTAAATTAACTTTTTGACTAAGTCCACCAACAATGGTGATTCCACTTCTTGAAATACCAGGAAAAACAGCAAGTGTTTGAAATAAGCCAATGACCATAGCGTTTTTCCAAGTGACTTCATTAGCAAATTTTTGATTTCTAAAATAGAAAACAATTGACAGTAAGACACCTGTTGCTAATAATGCAGTACCAACGAAAAATAAGTTATCAGGTAGATAATCTTTTATAAGTAAACCTGCAATACCGATTGGAACAGCGGCAATTAACAACTTTAAAACATAATGAAACTCTATTTTCTCACTTAAATATTGCTCTTCAGAAAGTTTTTTTCTACGGAAAATAAAATTCCAAGAACTAACAATCAAAGATAAAATATCTTTTCTAAAAAAGAAAAGTAAAGCTAAGAAAGATCCAGCATTAGTTATCATTAAAAAAATAGTTAAATTTGAAGTGTCAATCTTTAAAATATGTGCAAAAATAGTTAAATGTCCACTACTGGAAACAGGAAAAATTTCACTGATTCCTTGAATAATCCCTAATATAATATATTTTATAATATCTATCAAAATAATCACCTGAAAGTATTATATCACAAGTTGTTAAGATATAGGATTGAATTTTTAAGATAAAGCAACTATAATATAACATAAGGAAGGTGTTAGTATGCTCACATTGTTAAGCCAAATTCAATTATATTCAATTGCGGGAGCATCCGTTTTTTTAATCTTATTAATAGGGTTGATTATCTATCTAAAAAAACAAGCAAAATCGAAAAAAAAAGAAGTCATTATCGATGATGAATACGTTTTTGCATTATACCAAGCTTTAGGAACTAAAGAAAATATCATACAAACAAGTTTAGAAAACAAAAGACTTAAAGTCTTATTAAAAGACACTAGAATCATTCAACCAGAAGATTTTAAAAAAATAGATACACCAGCTTTTGTTGTTGGCAAGGAGATAAAGGTATTGGTAAAATACTCTCCAGAATTTATATTAAAAAAAATAGATGAAATAAGAAACGAGGGGCTTAAATGAAACAGAAATTTTTGATCACAGCAGAATATGGGTTGCATGCTAGACCTGCCACAAGATTGGTAAATGAAGCGATGGGCTTTCAATCAGAAATCATGCTTACAGCCATGAATAGAACCGTTAACTTAAAATCTATCATGGGCGTTATGTCCTTAGGTATTTACAATGGCGAAGAAATTATAGTAAGCGCAGAAGGGCCTGATGCTCAAGAGGCGATTAACGCATTAGTAGATTTTATTGTATCAGAGGGACTTGGAAGAGCCTTAGATGAGTAGATTTATAAAAATTATTAGAAGCGTTCTAATAGGTATTGGTGCAATCTTACCCGGTGTTAGTGGAGGAATGATTGCTGCCTCTTTTAATATTTACAAACCATTAATAGAAGCTTTAAATCAGGTAACTAGACACCCGATTAAGGCTTTTTTGAGTATATGGGAGTATTTATTAGGTATATTTATTGGTCTTATTATTGCTTTTTTAGGTGTTATGAAGATATTTGAGTATATTCCAATACCATCAACCTTACTGTTTATTGGTCTTATATTAGGTGGTATTCCAGAGATTTTATTTTATGCTAAATACAAAGAAATGAAACTTAAAAATATATTGGTTACAGTTTCTGGTTTTATTATCATGATATCAGTCATCTTTTTAGAACAACTAGGTGGCCTTACAACAACAAGCACTAACTATTTCATGTGGTTTATTGTTGGTTTTTTAATTACAACTAGTTTTATTATTCCTGGACTCAGTGGGACCATGATTTTACTGATGATTGGTTATTATAAACCAATGCTAGCGTTGGTTAATGATTTAATAAAAAGTTTGATCGTATTTGATTTTTCAGTTTTATATAACGAATTTTGGAGTATTGTCTTCATTGCGTTAGGTTTAATCATTTCAGCAATCATTTTAGCTAAACTTATATCAGTTTTATTAAAAAAAATACCAGAGTACTTTTATCAATTCATTTTAGGTATTATCATTGCATCGCCAATTAATATCGTCTATAGTTTAAATATTGAAATGAGTGAGAATAATATCTTTAATTTTAAAGAAACTTGGCTTTCTTGGCTTATTGGATGTGCTTTAATTCCACTAGGTATATGGATTGCAAGACTTTTTACAAAAGGAGAAAAAAATGAGACAAAAACGAATTAAGGGCGTTGATGCCGAGTATCTACAACAAATGGGTGTAAAAACGGATATAACAGCTTTAAACCTTAAGAATAATCATCAATTATATGTTGAAGTTGGGAGTGGTAAGGGACACTTCATAACAAATCTTGCTAAAGACCATCCAGAGATTCAATTTGTTGCCATAGAAAAAATAGATAGTGTCTGCTATAGAATCGCTCAAAAGAAAAATGAAATGAAGTTAGATAACTTAGAAATCATATTGGGGGATGCTGAAAATTTAGAGATTTTTTTCAAAAAAGAGTCTATTGACCATATTTTTCTAAATTTTATAGATCCTTGGCCAAAGGCAAGACACCATAAAAGAAGACTAACATATTCAACATATTTATCTAAGTACCAACAACTTTTAAAAAAAGATGGTAGAATACAACTAAGGACAGATCACTTAGATTTATTTAATGATAGTATTGAGTATATTGAGGAAGTGTTTGACATAGTCTCTGAAGATAGAAACTTATCAGAGAGTTCATACATGACAGAATATGAAATAAAAAAAAGAAAAACAGGGCCAATTTATCAATTGGTCGCAAAAATGAAGGTGGAATGATTATGAATAAAATTTATAAGGATTTGATGAATTTAGCGGGCATAAGTGGGCACGAGCACAACGTTAGGAATTACATGAAATCATACATAGAAAAGAATGGTTCTAATTATGAGATGAAGCAAGATAACTTAGGCTCATTATTTGCCATTAAAAAATCTAAAAATCCAGATGCAAAAACCGTGATGGTAGCAGGTCATATGGATGAAGTAGGACTTGTTGTTGCAAAAATATTAGAAAACGGGTTAATAGTGCTTCAAAATATTGGTGGTTTAACAGGAGAGGTATTTGTTTCTCAAGTGATGAATGTATATACACAAGATCATAAAGTAATTAAAGGGATTATTGGCTCAATCCCTCCACATCTAAAGAAAGAACAAAAAAATGACATCAGTGAATTAAGGTTAGATGTCGGAGCAGAGTCTCGAGAAGAAGTATTATCTTGGGGGATTAAACTGGGCGATATGGTGTTGTTTGAAAATCAATTTTCATATACACATAATCAGAAAAGAGTAATGTCTAAAGCTATTGATAATAGATTTGGTTGTGGGTTGGCATTAGAGGCGATTAAGAAGTTTAATGATATAGAATTACCATACCATTTAATCATCGGTGCCACAGTTCAAGAAGAGGTTGGGTTAAGAGGAGCAGAAACAGCTGTTAATTTATTTAACCCAGACGTTTTCATTGCGTTAGATGCATCACCTGTTAATGATTTGCTTGACTCAACAAGTATGGCTGCTTTAGGAAAAGGATTTCTTTTAAGAATGTATGACCCAAGAAATATTATGCATAAAGGATTGATGAAATATTTCATCGATTTAGCTGAGAAAAATAAAATTAAGTATCAACATTTTGTTTCAATGGGTGGTACAGATGCAGCTAAGGCGCTAGATTTAAATGAAGGTGTTTTAGCAACCACTATTGGTCTACCATCCAGATACATTCACTCAACAATAGCAATGATGGACACAGAAGATTTAGAAAATGCTAGAAAAATGTTATTTACAGTTTTAAAAAATATAAATAATGAAAAAATAGATTTAATTAAGGAGGAAAACAAATGAAATATCGTAAATTATCAAACGGCGTAGAAATGCCAGTTATCGGGTTAGGGACGTTTTTAATTGAAGATGGTACATCTGTGACAGAAACGGTTCTTAAAGCTTTAAAAATCGGATACAGACATATTGATACAGCGTATATGTATCAAAATGAGCATGGAATCGGAGAAGCAATTTCTCAAAGTGGTATAGATAGAAAAGAGATTTTTATCACAAGTAAAATTAAATCTAAAGCTATGGGAGATATAGAACAGTTAGAGGCGACATTCAAAGAAAGTTTAGATAACTTACAAACAGATTATATAGACTTAATGTTAATTCACTGGCCATCTCATGATCCTAAAGTTAATGAAATCACTTGGAAATTTTTAGAAGAAAAATACAAAGCTAAAAAAATAAGAGCCATTGGTGTTTCTAACTTCCAAAAACATCATTTAGAAGAGTTATTGAAAACTGCTGAAATTAAACCAATGATGAATCAAGTAGAGTTACACCCAGGACTAAATCAAATACCACTACAAAAATATTTAGCATCAGAAAATATAGCTATCACAAGTTATGGACCTTTAATGAAAGGGCAAGTCTTTGAAGAACCGTATGCAAGTGTATTGACAGAAATTGCTGAAAAACATCAAGCAAGCATTGCTCAAGTTATTGTTGCCTGGGGAATTCAAAGAGAGGTATTTATGATTCCAAAATCAGTTAAAGAACATAGATTAAAAGAAAATTTTGAAGCATTGAATGTAGAGTTATCAACAGAAGACGTAATTAAAATCAATCAGTTAAACAAAGGAAGAAGAGTTTATACAGACCCTGATAATAACCCGATCGCAGCTTAAAATATAAAATATGAAAGAGATATGAAATAAAATGCAACCACAGTTATCAGTTAAAGACAGTAAAAGAAGAACAGCGATATTAGAGGGGAACTTATGGAAAACCATCATGATCTTGGCGGTTCCCCTAGCAATTTACAACTTATTTAATTATTTATATACATTTATAGATATGATATTAGTTGCTAATATCGGTAGTAGCCAAGTGAATGTGGTCGTATTTATCGATCAGATAAAATCTGCAATTAGCGCTTTTGGTGTGGCGATTGCTTCTGCAGGAACCGTAGTTGTCGCTAGATACTACGGGGCTGGAGATATCGAGGAGGCAAGAAAAAACGCAGGTTCAACCTTTATTTTATCCCTATTAATTAGTGGCTTGGTGGCTATAATAACTGTTGGATTCGGCCCAATGATATTAAAAGCTACAGGAGCAACTGATCAGATCATTACAGATGGTCTTGATTATTATAATATTCAAATGTTATCAACAACACTAATAGCCA
This sequence comes from Phytoplasma sp., assembly GCA_012519065.1. Lineage (GTDB taxonomy): Bacteria > Bacillota_I > Bacilli_A > Acholeplasmatales > Acholeplasmataceae > Alteracholeplasma. The sequence continues at coordinate 42,882 of JAAYQV010000131.1, read as the reverse complement.
TTAATAGTGTTTTTATTGGTTTGGAAAAAGCTAAAGGAAACACTAAAATCATTTTAATGTTGAATTTAATAGTTATGATAGTTAAATTAACACTATCAATCGTGTATGTATACTTATTTGATGGAACGGTGACTGATTTAGCGATGGCTACTTTAATTGCCCAAGGCCTTTTAACTATCATTGCTGTTCTTGTCATGTTTAATAAAACAAATATTTTTAGAATAAAATTTTCAGAAATGAAATTAAAAAAAATGTATGTTATGCCAATAGTTAAACTATCAGTTCCAATCTTTTTTGGAAGATTCCTATTTAGTGCAGGTAAAGTTGCAATCAACGGCTTAGCGCTACAAACGCATCCTTATGCAGTAGGAGCCCTTGGTATAGCGATGAATCTTCATGGAGGGTTTAGTGCACTTGTAAATTCATTTGAAGAATCAGAAGTTAGTGTTATTTCGCAGAACTTAGGAAATAAAAATTTAAAAAGAGCTATGAATACGTTTAAAATATCTGTTGTCTATGCAACAGTTATCTCAGTTATCGGACTTATTATATTAGTTCTTGCACAAGACTATCTTATCCCTTTATTTAGCTCTAGCAAACCGGGTGAAGAACTAACTTTAGAACAGTTTCAGATGATTAAATACATGTTTAAGTGGGAAAAATACTCGCTTTTAACATCAACTATGATCAGTTTAATTACAAGTTTATTTATTGCATTTAGAAAAACATCTGTTTCATTTTTTGTAAACGTCATTAGATTATTTGTTTTTAGACTACCTGTTCTGTTTATCTTTTTAAATGTTAGTTGGTTTTCACAATTTGTGGCACATCAATATGAATTTGTAGGATTAACTATGTTTATAAGTAACACAGTTACGATGATCATCACCATCGTTTTATACTTAATTTTCAACCATAAAATTAAGCATTATGGCTATGAGGGACTAAGTTTATGAAACCGTTGACAAAATGTACAAAAAAGAGTAGAATATAGACGAAGTGAAAACAGCGTCCTACATAATAGACGATAAGATAATACACGGAGAAAAAGAGGGTTATTGTGAAAAAGTTAAATAAAGAAATTCATGTTAAAAAAGAAAGACCAATTTCAATTATGCAATTTGGAGAAGGAAATTTTTTAAGAGCATTTGTAGATGACTTTATCCAAAAGCTAAATGATCAAAAATTGATTAATAAAGATGTTGTTGTTGTTCAACCAATGCCATTTGGAAGAGTTGAAGAACTCAAACAACAAGATGGATTGTATACGTTACTATTACAAGGGGTTCAAAATGAACAAATAGTTAAACAACATCAAATCATTGATGTTTTAGCTGACTTTGTTAATCCTTATGAAGAATTAGAAAAATATTTAGACTATGCTAAGTCTGAAGAATTAGAAATAATCATTTCTAATACTACAGAAGCTGGCATTGTTTATGAAGCAGAAATTTTAAATAAAAATCAAACACCAAACAGTTTTCCAGGGAAACTATTACTTTTATTAAAAGAAAGATATGACCACTTTAATGGAGATCATTCTAAAGGGTTAGAAATCGTTCCTTGTGAACTTATTGATCACAACGGTGATACCTTAAAAGAAATTTTAATAAAATTAGCTAAATTTAATCAATTTGATGAAGACTTCATCTATTGGTTGGAAAATAACAATAACTACTACAACACATTAGTAGATAGAATTGTTCCGGGATATCCAAAAGATGAAATCAAAACTTTAGAAGAAGAGTTAGGTTATTCAGATAACTCTATTGTTAAAGGCGAAATCTTTCATTTATTCGTCTTACAAGGACCTAGCACTCTAAAAGAAAAATTACCTTTTGAAAAATCTGGACTTAATGTTCAGTTTGTCGAAAGTATTGTTCCATATAAAGAACAAAAAGTAAAAATTTTAAATGGATCACATACTGCCTTAGTACCAGTAAGTTATTTACTAGGTATCGAAGCAGTAAAAGAATCTATGGAGGACTCAAGAGTTTCTAAGTTTGTTAGAGGATTCATTTACGATGAAGTTGTTCCAACCATAGCGTTGCCACAAGCAGATACTCATGCTTTTGCATATAGCGTGATTGAAAGATACTCAAACCCATTTGTTCATCATTTGCTATTATCAATAGCTCTAAACTCTATTAGCAAGTACAAATCTAGAATTTTACCAACGGTCTTAGATTTAAACAAACAAGGCAAATTTGCAGCGCATTCATTATTTAGTTTAGCAGCAAACATTGTTTTCTACCGTGGCATAGATTTAAAAGGAAATAAAATTCCTTTAAATGATGATCCTAAATTCATTGAGTTATTTGAAAAACTATGGGCAACTAATGATGTTTCTCACATAGTAAAAGAAGTTCTTAGCTTATCGTTTTGGGAAACTGACTATTTAAGTACTCAACCTGTGGTTGAATTTGTTACTCAATCAGTTGAATCTATTCTAAAAGATGGCATGGAAAAAGCATTAGAAAATATGATTAAATAAGGAGAAAAAGAATGAGTAAATTCTTAATCATTAATAATAACGATAACGTCATGGTTGCTTTAGAAGATATTTCTAAAGGTAAAGTAGTCAATGGCGTCGAAATATTAGAAGATATTGTTAAAGGCCATAAAATAGCTTTAAGAAATATCTCAAAAGGCGAAGATATCATTAAATATGGTGCACCAATTGGTCATGCAACAGAAGATATCTTAAAAGGAGCGCATGTTCACGTTCATAACGTATCTACTAATTTGAGTGGTAAACTAGATTATGCATACGAACCTGAATTTGAACAATATGATGTAAAACCAGCTTCTAGAAAAATCAATGTTTACCGAAGAAAAAACGGAGACATTGGTATTAGAAATGAACTATGGATCATCCCAACAGTAGGCTGTATTGTAGGACAAGCAAGACAAATTGCTAATGCCTTTGCCAAAACACATCCTGAATTAGAAAACTACGACGGGATTCATGTTTTTGGACATCCATACGGTTGTTCACAAATGGGTGATGATCATGTGAATACAAAGGAAACGTTACAAAACATTTCATTGCATCCAAATGCAGGTGGTGTTTTAGTTTTAGGACTAGGTTGTGAGAATAACCAAATCAAAGAGTTTAAAGAAACTTATGACTACGATGGAAGTCGTATTAAGTTTTTAGCCATGCAAGAAGTTGAAGATGAAATTGAAGCTGCTATTGAGTTATTAGATGAATTATATGATGGATTAATTCAAGAACATAGAAGCGAAGCTGATATTTCAGAATTAAGAATCGGATTAAAATGTGGAGGTTCAGATGGATTTTCAGGAATTACCGCTAACCCACTACTAGGTAGAATGTCAGATTATATTACTCATCATGGTGGAACAAGCGTTTTAACTGAAGTTCCAGAAATGTTTGGAGCAGAAAAAATCTTAATGAAACGCGCAAAAGATGAAGAAACATTCCATAAAATCGTTTCATTAATTAATGACTTCAAAGGATACTATGAAGCGCATAATCAAGTAATTTATGAAAACCCATCACCAGGAAACAAAAACGGTGGTATTACAACTTTAGAGGATAAATCTTTAGGGTGTACACAAAAAGGCGGACGCTCAGTAGTTATGGACGTTTTAAAACACACTGAAAGACTGAAATCTAAAGGATTAAACTTAATTAGCGCTCCAGGGAATGACTTAGTATCTGTTACAACACTGGGAATGGCTGGATCTCATTTAGTATTATTCTCAACTGGACGTGGAACACCATTTGGTGGGTTTATTCCAACCATCAAAGTATCAACTAATACCGATATTTATAAGAAGAAACCAAAATGGATTGACTTTAATGCCGGAAGTTTAGTGGATGGCGTATCCATGGATGATTTATTAGAGGACTTTGTGGATTTTATCGTTGAAATAGTTAATGGTAAGAAAACAAACAATGAAATCAACGACTTTAGAGAAATTGCTATCTTTAAAGACGGAGTTATTTTATAAAAAAAGAGAGGTTAAGTTATGAAAACATTTATTAATGATGACTTTTTACTACACAATGAGGTAGCAAAAAAACTTTATCACGAGCATGCAAAAGATTTACCTATCATTGATTACCATTGCCACTTAAGTCCACAAGAAATTTTTGAAAACAAAAAATTTAGAAACCTTTTTGATGCATGGTTATCAGGAGACCACTATAAGTGGAGATTGATGAGAGCAAACGGAATTACAGAAGATTATATTACTGGAAATCAACCTGATTTTGAAAAATTCATGAAATGGGCTGAGGTTGTTCCAACTTTAATCGGAAGTCCTTTATATCACTGGACACATTTAGAGTTAAAAAGATTCTTTGGAATTGATACTCTATTAAGTCCAGAAACAGCAAAAGAAATCTATGATGCAGTTAATAAACAGTTAGAAACACTTACTGCTAGAAAATTAATTGAGTCAAGCAATGTGGAAACAATTGTAACTACAGATGACCCAGTAGATGATCTTTCATGGCACAAAAAAATCAAAGAAGATCAAACGATCACTTTTAAAGTCCTACCTGCGTTTAGACCAGATAAAGCATTTAATATTGAATTATCTTGGTTTGTTTCATGGGTAGAACAACTAGGGAAAGTTGCTGGTGTTAAAGTTGTAGACATTCAAACAATGAAAGAAGCTTTGAAAAATAGAATAGAGTTCTTCCATGAAAATGGTTGTAGATTATCAGATCACGCTTTAGACGTTGTAATGTTTGAAAAAACAACAGAACAAGAAGCGGATATGATTTTAAAAAAAGGATTAGTAGGAGAAGCATTAACCCTTACAGAGATTAAAAAATATAAAGGATATATATTAACTTTCCTAGGGCAAGAATATCATCGTTTAGGTTGGGTGCAACAATATCATATTGGGGCCTTAAGAAACAACTCTAAACGTATGTTAGATGCAATCGGACCAGATACTGGATTTGATTCAATTAACGATGGCTTAGTAGCAGAACCTTTAAGCGCGTTATTAGGATCATTAGATGAAACAAATCAGTTACCAAAAACTATCCTTTATACATTAAACTCTAGAGATTTTGATGTAGCAATTACGTTAATGCAAGCATTCCAAGGCGGCGGAATTCCAGGTAAAATCCAGTTTGGATCTGCTTGGTGGTTCCTAGATACTATTGATGGTATGACAAAGCAAATGAAAGCTTTAGGAAACAATGGTTTACTTGCTAGATTCGTAGGTATGTTAACAGATTCAAGAAGTTTCTTATCATATCCAAGACACGAATATTTTAGAAGATTATTATGTAATATTATTGGAGAGCAAGTAACTTTAGGTTATTTCCCTGAAGATTATAAACTACTTTCAAAATTTGTAAAAGATATATCATATTTTAACGCAAAAGAATATTTTAATTTTTAATATATATTTTAAGAAAACAATGGTTATTAAGTAAGATATCTTTGATATCTTACTTATAAACTATTGACATTACTATTAAAAATGTATATAATATCAATGATGGAAGCGTTTCAACGCTTTTTAAAAATTAAGAGGGAAAACGCTTACTAAAACGTGGTGAAAACAAGATGACAATGAGGAAATACAAGTTAATTGATATAGCGATTTTAACAGCAACAGCTCTTTTGGCCGACGTGGTTTCATATTGGGTGAAGTCTAAATTCGTACAAGATACGCTATACATTGCGCCATCAATTATTTTTGTCATCATCATTTATATTAGATGGGGTAAATTAGGAATTGCGTCTAACGTTTTATTGATGATCGCCCAAATTACTATTTATCGACATGAAATACTTGCAAGCACACCACAATTAGTAGGGTTTATATTAGGTTATCTATCACTATCGTCAGTTTTGATATGGACAGGTAAAAAGAAACATGATATAATTTCCTCCGGATTTAAAATGATAACGCTTTATTTAATTATTCCTTATGGACTCATGATACTGCTTGAAGCAGGAGCATCCAATTTATTAGGATTTGAGGGAACTTTTGTAACATATTGGGGAAGACATGTAATGAATCTACCAATATGTCTAATAATTATGGTTATCGCAGTTTTCCAAAAAAACCTATTGGTAGATATGCCAACCTACCTAAAAGAACAACAAAAGGAAAGAGATGAAAAAAATGAGTACAGAAACTAACACAATAGAAATCTCTAGGATTACTCAACGTGAACTAGAAGAACTTAGAAGAATTGAAATAGAAGAGGAAATGCAAAAAACTAAGATGAAAAGATATTGGGTAACGTTTAGACAAACGTGGCCAGTATACGTCATGTTAATTCCAGTATTGCTATTCTTCTTATTTATGAGATACCGCCCAATTACAGAAGTTCTAATTGCTTTTAAACAATATTCCCCACAAGTCTCAACTTATGACTCTCAGTTTTATGGGTTTTATGCTTTAAAAACAATTATGTTTGGTAGAGAGGCAGCTTTCTTTTGGAGAGCCTTTAGAAATACCTTTACATTAAGTATGTATGGATTAATCTTTGGATTCCCAATTCCAATCATCTTAGCATTAATGTTTAGTGAAATTAAAAACACTAAATATCGTGCAGTAACTCAAGTTTTAACATATATACCTAAATTTGTTTCAACAGTTGTTGTTACTTCTTTATTAGGATTGATGTTAATGGGGGGGAATGGAACCTCAGTAGGGCCTGGAGTATTAAATAAAATGCTGCAAGCTTTCGGAGTAATTGGCGATCAAGTTCAAATCCTAAGTTTACCGAAGTATTTTAGAAGTATATATATTATTTCAAATATTTGGGAAGGTGCTGGATACGGATCAATTGTATACTTTGCAGCGATCATGGCTATTAGTCCTACCAGTTATGAAGCAGCTAAAATAGATGGTGCAAATAAATTGGCACAAATTAGATATGTAACATTACCAGGAATGGCACCAACATTAACAATTACCTTGATTTTACGTATTGGTTCTGTCTTAAGCATGGGTTATGAAAAAATCATGTTAATGACAGAAAGTAGAGGAACATATGTCTTACAAACAGCAGAAGTGATTTCAACCTATGTATTAAGTATGGGTGGATTATTAAATAGTAGCCCAACTACTGGGACATCAACTACTAGTTACGGAATTGCAACGTCTGCTGACTTATTTAACTCATTGATTTCTATGTCATTGGTTTTAGGTGCTAACTTCATTAGTAGACGTATATCTGATTCATCATTATTCTAAGACTAGGGAGATAGAGATAAAATGAAAAGACTAGATAAAAGTGAATTAATATTTAAAATAATTGCATATGTATTAGTGACATTGTTTGCTATTACTACTTTATACCCATTAGTATATAGTTTATCGGCTGCATTAAGTGGTAAAATCGCAGTTGAATCAGGCCAAGTGGTATTGTGGCCAGTAAATCCAAATTTAGATGCTTTTAAAGCTTTCTTTACAAATCCGGATTATGCTACTAAATTCTGGGTATCATACACAAATACATTGTTCTATACATTCTACGGAACAATATTCAGTATGGTATGTACAATTTTTGCAGCTTACGCGCTATCAAAATCAAACCTATTATTCAAAAGACAAATAAACTTCTTTATTGTCTTTACTATGTGGTTTAGTGCGGGGATTATGCCGACATATCTAAACTACCTTGCAATGGGTGTTAATAACCGTTGGGGTATTATTTATGGTTTTGGTGTTCAAGCGTTTAACATTATATTATTAAGAAACTATTTCCAAGGTATTTCAAAAGAAATAGAAGAAGCAGCTATTGTTGATGGTGCAGGAGAAATGAAAATCTTAACAAGCATTTATTTACCAATGTCAAAATCATCATTAGCAACAGTTACATTATTCTATGCATTAAGTAGATGGAATGGATATTTCTGGAACATGAGATTAGTTTCAGATAGTAACCAACATCCACTACAAGTTATCCTGCGTAACATAGTAGGAGATGCATCCAATACAGATAATATCAACAATTGGACGTTCTCTTTATATTCACTATCTTATGCAGCTATCGTATTATCTATAATTCCAATCATCGTTGTATACCCAATACTTCAAAAGTATATGTCACAAGGTGTCAACGAAGGTGGAGTAAAAGAATAAAAAAAAGGAGAGAAAAACACATGAAAAAAATATTTTCATTACTGGTTGCTCTTGCAGGAGTTTTAACATTAACTGCATGTGGTGGATCAGACTCTGATGCGATTAGAACTTCAGTATGGTTCAAGTCAGGATCAGAAGAATATTCAATTAGTTACCGTGGAAGCACACCGTATACTTCTTCACTAAACAATAAGACATACACTAAAGGTGATATCTTACCTGTTTGGGAAGCAATTGGTGAAAAATTAGGCGTTAAGTTCAAAGACGTTGTTGACTCAGGAGATACATCAACTGACGCGCAATGGGAAAGATTAACAGCTGTAGGTTTTAAAAACGTTGACTTAGTTAACGGTACAGGAGCTAAAATTACTGAGGCTGGTGTTGCAGGACAATTTGTTGCAATAAGCGACTACCTAGATCAAATGCCAAACTTAAAAACTTTCTTAGAAAATGACCCTGCGTCAAAACTATCTATGACTGCTGGTGATGGTAAAATTTACTATACACCGTATTTTGATGGTAAAGACGAATTAGAACATATGTTCTTAGCAAGAATTGACTGGATTGAAAAATTATTAGATTCAGACAAAGGTGAAGGTTCAACTAAAGCATATACAGTTGGTACTAACTATGTATTACAAAGCCCAGCAGGAGAAGAAACATACTCAGTAACTGTTGCAAATAGTGATACTGGTACAAGAAAAGTAGAAAAAAACAGAGCTAAAAACCCAGTTGTAGTATTAAGAGAATTAGGTGCAACTACTGGTCAAGCTATGTTAGACGCTTTTAAAGTTTACCTAGAAAACACTTATGGAACATTAGCAGAATCAGGATATGCTAAATGGTCAGATGTATTTGCTGGTGTTGACGCATCATATGATACAGATGAAATGGTTGCTTTAATGCATTTAGTTAAAGCTAACGAAGACTTCTTATTATCTACTGTTACTCCAGAAAAAGATGCTAAAAACATTCAAGTTTATTTCCAACGTGAAAAAGCTGATAACCGTCAACGTCAATATGCACGTGGTTTAGAAATGTTTGGTCTACGCGGTGTTGGAGCTAGAAATGAATGGTTATTCTTTGATAAAGATGGAGAATTACATGATGCACGTGGATATAACGATGGTGCTTATATAATGGATGCATTTGATAACTTAGCAAATATGCATAAAGATGGATTAATCCCAAATAACGTTGCTGGTCCAGATAAAATAAACTTCCGTCAAGAATACTTAACTGGTGCAAATGGTGAGTGGGGCTTCTTAACTTATGATTATAACGGATCATCAACTCCAGATGCATTAACTGGTGCTGAAAAAGGTGGTAGATCAAAAGATAAAGACTTTAAATTCCAAGCTATCTTACCTCCAGTTGTTAAATGGGCAGACAAGTCAGAAAAAACAGGATATTTCCACTTCTCTGAATCAGTTCGTGCATTAAAACCTGAAGGTTGGGGAATTCCAATATCAGTTGCTAAAGATGCTAAAAAACTTGAAAACGTATTAAAAATTGTTGATGGACTATATGATTTATCAAATAAAGATGCAATTGGTTCAATTCACTTATATGGACCATCTGAGTGGTTAAGCGATGAAACATTTGAATACAAACCAGGTGAAATCGTTTCTAAATATAAACCAGAAGCTATGAAGGAATTAAACACTCTTGGTGGTGGAAACATGGTTAAATACTTACGTGGTTTCTTAGGAGCTACAATGCCAATTGGACACGTACGTAGTTTAGGATTAGAATATCAAACATTATCAGAAGATGGTCTTGCTGGTATCGGAAGAATTAATAAAGCAGTTCAAGCAGGTACATTCAAATTAGTGGGATTACAAGGTAATGAAGATCCATTCTTTAGAGCAGTTCCAACTAACTTACCATTAACTCAAGTAGATACTACTGAAATTGGAACAACTACATTCAGATCTCATACAAATAACAATAAACTTATTATTTTAGTATTAAATGGATTCGCTGGAACAAATGACACATTAACAAGAGCAGCATATGAAGCTTTAGTTAAAACTACTGGTGAATATGATGCGTTTATTGCAGCATATAGAAGTGCATACGAAACAGCACAAAAAAATAGCTAATTAAAAACAATAAGTAAATATGTATGTGAGGATAGCCTAGCTATCCTCACTCATATTTATTTTAATAAACAACGAGGTGTATTAAATTATGAAAACTAGGACCCAACAAAATAACTTTTTCTCAAATTTTTGGAGTAGGACAAAATTTACTATAAAAACTAAATGGCAAAAAGCCTCATTTGGTTTGTTTTTAGTAGCTAGCATTGTAGCTTTTCTTTATGCTATTGGATTTGGAACTTCATGGTCAATTTCTCAAGAAATGGGAAACAATGCGGTTTCAAATTATGTTAAAGATACTGTTAATAGCAAAAATATATTGATGTTTAATTTAAGTTTAGGATTAGTTCTTTCGGTGGCTTTTTCCATGCTTTTTGGATCTGCTAATAGAACGAAGTATTACTTAACAAACTTTATAACTTTAGGTATTGTGCTTCTATTGTTTGCTACTGTTTCTATTGTATATATAATCACAATACGTGAAGTAGAAACTTCAATGTTAGCGTTGCTGAACGATCCTGCTAATGCATCATTATGGGAACGTCTATTTAGAATAAACGGAAGTTCTGCTGAAGGTGTTAGATTAACTTTTAAATTAGGGTATGCCGCTAGTGCTTTAACAATTCTAGCAAACTTAGCTGCAATTGGAGTAATGGTTCAAAAATACTTATATTTAAATGTAAAAAAAGAAACTTATTCTGATGTAATGAGAAAAATAGAGTTAGGACAAATTGAAGTGATTCAAGATAAAAAATCAGCAATTGATTTTGATTCAGAAGAAATTAAGATTGATGTTGCACAATTAACGGATATTGAAGATATTAAAGTAGATAAGATGAGATATCAAGCTAATAAATCATCTTATTGGTTGGCATTGCTTTCTGTAGTGTTATTAGCGATTGCAGGTTTTATGAGTATCACATATAGTTCATTTACAAATGATGCAAATGAATTACGAGTTAACCCAAACTACCAAGTTGCTATTGATATCGCGTTATTAATTATTATGTTACTAGCTACCTTCTTAGGTGCTGAAAAAATGAAAAACTATCAGAAAAAATGGTCAATAGGGATGTTTGTTCTTGCAGTAATTAACGTTGCTAGAATTTTCTTTGTTCCAACTATTTTCCATAATCAGTATCTAAACTACATAAATAATATTGATACGGTTGCTCCAGGTGGGTTACCAACGTCAAGATATATTATCGTAGTCATATTAATGGTTGCTGCTATTGCATTACAAATTGCAGGAGGAGTAATTAACTACATTAAGACAACTAAACTTGAAAAACATATTAGAGAGTTGGGTGAAAAATAATGGCAACAATGAGTTTAAAAAACATCAATAAAATATATCCCAACGGGGTTCAAGCAGTCTATGATTTTAATTTAGAAATCAAAGATGGTGAATTCATCGTTTTAGTAGGTCCATCAGGATGTGGAAAATCCACAACCCTAAGAATGGTGGCAGGATTAGAAGAAATTTCATCAGGAAGCTTATTAATAGATGATGAGGATATGACAGAAAGAGCACCAAAGGATAGAGATATAGCGATGGTGTTTCAAAACTATGCATTATATGCACATATGACGGTATACCACAACATGGCATTTAGTTTAGTGTTAAGAAAAGAGAATAGTGACTATATTCACCAACGAGTGATGTGGGCAGCTAATATATTAGGTTTAACACCATATTTAAATAGAAAGCCAGCTAATCTATCTGGTGGGCAACGTCAACGTGTAGCAGTAGGTCGTGCCATGGTAAGAAATCCTAAAATCTTCTTATTTGATGAACCACTATCAAACCTAGATGCAAAATTAAGAGGAACGATGAGAAAAGAATTAAAACTTTTACATCACCAATTAGGCACCACTATGATTTATGTAACCCATGACCAAATAGAAGCTTTAACCTTAGCAGATAGAATAGTGATCATGAAAGATGGCTATATACAACAAGTAGGGACACCAACAGAAGTATATAAAGACCCAGCAAACTTATTTGTAGCAAGTTTTATTGGAACACCACCAATGAATATATTTAAAGCAAAAATAAGCGAAGATGGTAAATTACTCTTTTCAGATAACCAAGTAGAAATCAACGATAAAGAAGTATCGGAATCATTAAAACCATATCATGGTAAAGATGTCACCATAGGAATTAGACCTGAAGCAATTAGAGTTGAAAGAAAAACACAATATGCTAAAGGCTTAGTATCAAAAGCAACAAACTTTGAATTACTTGGTGCTGAAGCATTAATTTATTTTAATGTAGATAACCAACAAGTCATTGCAAAAACAAGCGCTAGAGAAACTATTCATGAAAATGAAGAAGTTGTATATGGATTTGATATTAAAGATGTTTACTTCTTTGATAGTGAAACGGAGGAAAGAATTTATGCAAAACAACGATAAACCGAGCCACATTCAAAGAACTTTCAAGGAAAAAGTTTCAAGATGGTACTCATTTTCAAAACAAAATATTCCATTTTATTTAATGATTGTAGCGACATTTTTGGTTAATGGGACTTTAGACTTTTCAATTGGAAATTTCAAATGGGAAGCACATATTGCTTCTTTATATCATTTAACTAATTATATGGCATCATTTTACTTGTTTGCTATGAACTTATTAATATTAATATTACTGTTCTTTTCGTTTTCATTTTCTAAAGCACAGTCGCCAAAAACGTTATTTATGAGTACGGCTATAACATTAATTCATACAATTATCTACATTTTATATGTAGTAGTATTCATTACAGAACCAAGTAGACAAGCTGCTTACTCTATAACAAATACAGCCATTATTTCTATGGTTATCTTAGGAACATCATTAGTGTTTGTTATTGTATCAAATGTATTATCATGGATTTATGTAGATTGGAAGTATGTAAAAATTGAAGAATAAAAAGGATATTGATCCAAATCAAATTCCTGATCCATATAGTATAGATAAATTTTCAAAAATAAAACCTGGTGTAAAAATCGGGTTTTTAAAATATTGGGTAATAGGTGCGTCTTTTTTACTATCTCATATGACGCCACAATTTGCGAGTCAAGATGGATCAACTGAAAAATTAGCAATGGTGCTTATCGCTACACTTATGATGGAATTTATTGCAAATAATATCATAATATGGATGAATAATGATAAAACACCTACCTATGACTATCTACCTTTTGGTTATATAAAAAGAAAATCAGCATTAAGCTTATTTTCTACTATGTTGTATGTGATCATAATTATAACTGCGACGTTTTTCCTAAATTATGGAATAAATAGTTTATCTATAGCAATAGGGATACCAACACTTTCAGGTATGTTTACAGGATATCCTAATAGTATAGAACCATTTAGTTTTGCGTTGTATTTTTTACTGGTGGATTTTATTTGGTTTAGAGTGAAAAAACTAATTATTAAATTGAAAAGCAAATATAAAGAAAACAAAGGAAATGATAACGATGAAGTTTAATGTAGTTTTTAGTTCATCAAGAAGTTTTACTTTTGAGTTAGAAAATAAAGATATTTATTTTTCAAAAGAAACTTATGATGTGTTTGTAAACGGAGAGAAAAAATTAGAAAAACACAATACGAATGTGTTTTCAATCTATAACTTAAACCCTGATACTGAGTATGAAATTAAAGTTGGAGACTTTATCTTAAAATGTAAAACCGACTTCGAATCAGCATCTGTAAACGTTAAAGATTATGGAGCAAAAGGTGACGGCGTTCATGATGATACGATTGCAATTCAAACCGCCATCCTAACTGTACCTAAAAACGGTAGAGTTTTAATTCCAGAAGGAACCTATTGGGTAAAACCATTATTCCTAAGAAGTGACTTAACTATTGAATTAGTTAAAGGAGCAACTTTACTTGGAGAAACCGATCGCCATAAATATCCAATTTTACCAGCTCAAATTAAAAAAGCAGATGACACATTACTTGAATTAGCAAGCTGGGAAGGAACACCATCTGAAACATACGCAAGTATCATCACCGGAGTAGAAGTTTCAAACGTTAAAATCATTGGTGAAGGAATCATTGATGCAAATGCTCAAAATTCAGATTGGTGGGTAGATGCAAAAGTTAGAAGAATTGCTTGGAGACCAAAAGGAGTTTTCTTATCAAATTGTTCTAACATCGGTATGCAAGGTGTGACTGTAACCAATACACCATCTTGGAATCTACACCCATATTTTAGTTCTTACATTGATTTTATTGATATGAAATTAATTAGCCCTAAAGATTCACCAAATACTGATGGATGTGATCCTGAAAGTTGTGATTATGTTAATGTCATCGGTGTTAACTTTTCAGTAGGTGATGATTGTATAGCAATCAAGTCTGGTAAATATGATATGGGTATGAAATATCGCAAACCAACGTCTAATATGACAGTACGTAACTGCTATATGGCTTATGGTCATGGAGCGGTTGTTTTAGGCAGCGAAATGAGCGGCGGTGTTAAAGACCTTACAGTGACTCAATGTTACTTTTATAAAACAGATAGAGGCCTTAGAATTAAAACAAGAAGAGGGCGTGGAGAGTCCGCTGTGATAGACGGAATCACATTTGAGAACATATATATGAAAGAAGTCTTGACACCTCTTGTTATGAATATGTATTACTATTGTGACCCAGATGGCAAGACAGAATATGTTTGGAGTAAAGAACATTTACCATTAGATCAAAGAACTCCTTATTTAGGAAAATTTGTATTTAAAGATATGAAATGTGATGATGCACATGCTGCAGCTGGTTTCTTTTACGGACTACCAGAACAACCAATTAAATCTATTACAATTGAAAATGTAGATATTAATTTTGCAGACGATGCTAAGCCATTTATCCCTGCTATGATGAGCTTTCAAGAACCACAACTTAAAGCAGGATTACAATTTAGACACGTTGATGAAGTTGTTTTGAAAAACGTTAATGTAAAAGGCGTTGATACAAAAAATCACGAAGCAATTCTTTTAGAAAGTGTCAAAAGTTTTAGTAATGAATAAGAAAGAACTTGTCCTTTAAAGGGCAAGTTTTTATTTTTAAAAAAAATTAATATTTAAGCCCTTATAAATTGACTTTATAGGTTTAAAATACTATAATAGACGTGTATGTAATAATAAACACTTATATAAAGGAGATATATTTATGTTCAAACAAAATGTAATGAAACGCATCACAGATGTTGGTGTTGTAGCAGTTATTCGTGCAGAAAATGCAGAACAAGCAATTAAAATTTCAGAAGCATGTATTCAAGGGGGAATCCCAGCAATTGAACTTACCTTTACTGTACCAGGTGCTGTAGATGTAATTAAAGAATTAGCAAAAACATTTAAGCCAGAAGAGCTTATTTTAGGTGCTGGAACAGTATTAGACGCTGAGACAGCAAGAGCTGCTATTTTAGCAGGAGCAACTTACATTGTTTCACCAGGATTTGATTTAGAAACAGCGAAATTATGTAATAGATACCAAATTCCATATATGCCAGGATGTTTAACAATCACAGAAATGATTACAGCAATGGAAGCTGGATGTGATATCGTTAAATTATTCCCAGGAAGTGCATTTGGTGCAAGCTATGTTAAAGCAGTTAAAGGACCACTTCCACAAGTTAACATTATGCCAACAGGCGGTGTAAGCTTAGATAACGTTCAAGAATGGATTAACAACGGTGTTGTAGCAGTAGGTGTAGGGGGAGAATTGACTAGACCTGCTAATACTGGAGATTATGCTGGTGTTGTAGCTAACGCTAAAGCATTTGTTGAAGCAGTTCAAAAAGCAAGAGCTAACAAAAAATAATGAGTAAAAAAAATCGTATTATTACCTTCGGTGAGATTATGCTACGTTTAACTCCCCCTGAATATAATACAATCGAAGGTGCTAGAAGTTTCCTTGCCAATTATGGCGGTGGAGAAGCAAACGTTGCAGTTTCACTTTCAAAATTCGGTCATAATGCGTATTTTTTATCTAGACTCCCTAAAAATCAATTAGGAGATGGTGCGATTAAGCACTTAAGAGGATACGGTGTAAATACAGATTATGTTGACCGTGGTGGAACTAATATCGGTATATATTTTTTAGAACCAGGCTTTGGTGGTAGACCATCTAAGGTCTTATATAATAGAAAATATTCCGCTATAACTTCTATTTATTCAGAAAAATTTGATTACGATGAAATTTTTTCAAAAGCAAAATGGTTTCATTTCAGCGGGATCACATTAGCATTAGGTGAAAACGTTAGAAGTGTATTATTTGATACATTAGAAGCGGCAAAAAAACACAATGTATATGTAAGTTTTGACTGTAATTTTAGATCAAAACTATGGGAAAATACAGAAGAGGCAGCACCATACTTTCAAAAAGTAGCTCCTTATGTAGATTTGTTTTTCGCAAG
Source organism: Phytoplasma sp. (assembly GCA_012519065.1). GTDB lineage: Bacteria > Bacillota_I > Bacilli_A > Acholeplasmatales > Acholeplasmataceae > Alteracholeplasma. The sequence goes on along the minus strand of JAAYQV010000131.1, from coordinate 26,276 downwards.
CCCATTTGATGCAGAAAAACTATTTGGAATAAAACGTAATCAAGAACTTCCAGAAAGTGAACAAGAAGAACAATTATTACAAGATTTGTTAAAAACTTATAATGGAGACAAAGTCTTTGGTACAAAAAGAGAAATATTCTCAGCAACTGATAATGCACTATCAGCATACTGCTACCAAGCAAATAAAGCATACTATGCTGCGCCTATTCGATTTAATATCTATGATCGAATTGGTGGAGGAGATGCGTTTGCAGCAGGTGTTATTCATGGACTATTAAAAACGAATATGAAAGATCTTTTCTATGCTTTAAATTTTGGACTATCAGCCTCTGTTTTAAAACACACCATTTGGGGTGATGCTTTAAACTTAGAGGAAGAAGATATTCTTAACTTTATGAATAGCAAAGAAGGAAGGGTTATAAGATGATTGTAGATAAATTAGTAAACCTAGAACAATATGTTGATCTTCATCCAAACTTTAAAACGGCTTTAGAGTACATCAAAAACAATGATTTATCCAAATTAGAAGTAGGTAAATATGAAATTGATGGTAAAGAAGTTTATTTAATGAGAGAAGACTATGAACCAAGACCTTTAGAAAAATGTTATTTTGAAGGGCATAAGAATTATGCCGACATTCAAATTGTTTTATCAGGATTTGAATACATGGGTTATCACAATATACAAAATGAAGGCATCACAATAACTGATGCTTACAATCCGGAAAAAGATGTTGAAAAATACCAAATCGAAAACTTCACTAAAGTATATTTAAATGACCAAATGTTTGCAATCGTTTTACCACAAGATTTACACATGCCAAAATTGGCAACAGAAAAACAGTCATTTGTGAAAAAAGCAGTATTTAAAATAAAATTGAAATAATAAAAATTAGGAGGACATTATAAATGGCAAAAGTAATTACACTTGGGGAGATTATGCTAAGATTATCAACTCCAGGAAATCAAAGATTTGTACAAAGTGATTCATTTGACGTAGTATATGGTGGAGGAGAAGCAAACGTTGCAGTATCTTTAGCTAACTACGGACACGAAGCGCATTTTGTAACAAAATTACCAAAACATGAAATTGGACAAAGCGCAGTTAATGCATTACGTAAATTTGGTGTGCATACAGACTATATCGCACGTGGTGGAGATAGAGTAGGTATTTATTATTTAGAAACAGGAGCATCAATGAGAGCTTCTAAAGTTATCTATGACCGTGCAGATAGCGCAATCGCTTTAGCAAAACCAGAAGATTTTGATTTTGACGCAATTTTTGAAGGAGCAGACTGGTTCCACTGGTCAGGAATTACACCAGCTATTTCAAAAGAAGCAGCAGCATTAACAAAAGCAGCATTAATCGCAGCTAAAAAACATGGTGTTAAAGTATCAGTAGACTTAAACTACCGTGCTAAATTATGGACACCAGCTGAAGCGCAAGAAGTAATGCGTGATTTAATGCAATACGTTGACGTATGTATTGGAAACGAAGAAGATGCAGCTTTAACATTAGGATTTGTACCTAAAGGATTAGATGTAACTTCAGGAAAAGTTGAAATAGAAGGCTATAAAACAATCTTTAAAGAAATGGCAGAAACATTTGGTTTTGAAATGGTAGGAACATCATTACGTGAATCATTCTCAGCTACTCACAATGGATGGAGCATCTTATTATATGATGGAAAAGAATTCCACCACTCAAAACGCTATGAAATCAATCCAATTATTGACCGCGTAGGTGGGGGAGACTCATTCTCAGCAGGGTTAATCCACGGACTATTAACACGTAAACCAGCACAAGCAGTTGAGTTTGCCGCAGCAGCTAGCGCGTTAAAACACACTATCCCAGGAGACTTTAACTTAATGTCAGAAGACGAAGTTGATAAACTAGCTGGAGGAGACGCATCAGGTAGAGTACAACGATGAAAGAAAACCGCTCAGTTAAACGTCTGTTGGATATATTAGAATTGGTATCTCAACACGAAGAAGGTTTAACTTTGGGGCAAATCTATCGTATGTTGGGAATACCAAAAGCAACAGCTTACGATTTTCTTCAAACGCTATATAAAGAAGATGCAGTTTACTATAAAGATCCAAGACTAAAAAATTATGTTATAGGTTCAAAAATGTTTGCGATTGGTTCGGTTTATACAAAAAACTCAAACCTCATTGAAGCGGCAGAATATGAACTTAAAAAGTATTCAGATGAATATGGAAAAACATCATTTATTAGTAAAAAAACTAAGGATCAAATTGTACTAGTTTATAAATATCAACCAAGCAATAGCTTAATTGCAACACCTGAAGAGTTAGGTACAGTTCTTCAAGAAGAAAACAACCCAATCACAAAAGTTTTCAAAATTTTCAATGAGAAAAAATATTCAGACTTAACACCTGAAGAAAAAGAAATATATGATAAAGGATATGTTTTAAGTGATGAAAACCAAGGTCGCATATCTATCATTGCAGTTCCTGTAAGAAACTTTGAAAACAAAGTTACAGGAGTCTTATCAGTTTCAGACTTATATACTGAACCTGAAGACCAAGAAACCATCGATTCTTTTGTTGAGTTAGGGAAAGTTGTATCAAGAAGATTAGGATATTTAGGTGATTAATTATGTTGAAAATAGGAATTAGGGCTCATGATATTGGTAAATATAGTGCAGAAGAGTTATCAAGAAAAGTTAATGAACATCAGTTTGAAGGTGTGCAACTAGTTTTTGGTAAAGCACTTAATGAACCAGTTGATTTTGAAAACCTACAAAATATTAAAGAACATTTCGGTATTAAACCAGAAATATTTATGTTAGGAGCATACTTTAACCCAGTACATCCTGATAAAAAAATAGTTGATCAAGGTGTTAACAACTTTAAAAAACACTTAAAAATAGCAAACGAATTAAACGCTAAATATGTCGGAAGCGAAACAGGCTCACTTATGGGTTCACCATGGGGGTACATGCCAGAAAATCATACACAGGAAAGTTTAGATGAGGTTATACGTATTTTTAAGGATTTAGCACATACAGCAGAGCAATACAACAGTTACATAGCTGTTGAAGGGGCTTATGCGCATGTAGCACAAAATCCTCAACGTGTTAAAGAATTAGTTGATAAAATCAATAGTCCTAATTTAAAAGTAACCATTGATTTATACAATTTCTTAAACATCGAAAATTATCCTCGACGTATGGAAATATTTGAAGAGAGTATTAAATTATTAAAAGAACACATTGTCATTTTTCATTTAAAAGATTTTATCGTTGAAAATGATAAATTAAAACAAGTAGGATTAGGTCAGGGATTAATGGACTATCCAACGATCATAAGTAGAATTAAGCAGGAGTTACCAAATGCCTTATTAATATTTGAAGGTGTTACAGGTGATGACATTAATACAAGTTATGAATTGATATCTTCATTAATAAAATAAAGGAGGAATATTAAATGAAATTAGATATTAGATATAACAATCACCCAGAGGATTCAAAAAAATATGATACAGCTAAATTAAGAGAAAGATACTTAATTGAAAAGGTGTTTGAGGCAGACGAAATCTTATTTACATATTCACACCATGACAGAATCATTGCTGGTGGTATTTTACCAGTAAATAAAGAAGTAGCATTACCAGTAACAAAAGACTTAGGAACTGACTATTTCTTAGAAAGAAGAGAATTAGGAGTTATTAACGTTGGTGGAGATGGATACATCGTTGTTGACGGGAAGAAATATGATATGGTTTCTAAAGATGGATTATATGTTGGAAAAGGAAACAAAAACATTGTGTTCGGTTCTAAAGATCCTAAAAATCCAGCTAAATTCTATGTAAACAGCGCGCCTGCTCATAAAGAATTACCAACTGTACATATTCCGTTTGAAAAAGCGAATCCAAGAGAAATTGGAGATCCAAAAACATTAAACAAACGTACAATTTATCAATATTTAAACCCAGCAGTATTAGAAACTTGTGCATTACAAATGGGTATGACTCAATTAGCAGAAGGTAGTTCATGGAACACTATGCCTGCTCATACACATGACAGAAGAATGGAAGTTTACTTCTACTTTAATATGGAAGCTGATACAAGAGTATTTCACTTAATGGGTGAACCAAATGAAACAAGACATATTGTTATGTCAAACGAACAAGCAGTAATTTCTCCAAGCTGGTCAATCCATGCAGGGTTTGCTACATCAAACTATACATTCATTTGGGGAATGACTGGTGAAAACCAAACATATGACGACATGGATCATGTTGCTATGAAAGACTTAAAATAATTGGAGGCTACAAAATGAGTATTTTAAATAAATTCAGCCTTGCAGGAAAAGTTGCAATCGTAACTGGTTCTTCAACAGGGTTAGGACAAGGAATTGCTTTAGGTCTTGCAGAAGCTGGAGCTGATATCGTGGGTGTTGACTACGTTGATGCACCAGAAACAAAAGCGCAAGTAGAAGCATTTGGTAGAAAATATCACGGAGTAAAGATGGATTTAATCAAAAATTCTACTCCTGAAGCATTAAATGCATTAGTTGCAGATGCTGTAAAAGCATTTGGGAAAGTAGATATTTTAGTTAATAATGCTGGAATCATTCGTCGTGAAGACTCATTAGAGTTTTCAGAAAAAAACTGGGATGATGTATTAGCAATTAATTTAAAAACTGTTTTCTTCTTATCACAAGCAGTTGCAAATCAATATGTAGCACAAAAAACTGGTGGTAAAATCATTAATATCGCATCTATGTTATCATACCAAGGAGGCATTCGTGTTCCATCATATACTGCATCTAAATCAGGTGTAAAAGGAATCACAATGACTATGGCTAATGAATGGGCAAAATACAACATTAACGTAAATGCAATCGCTCCAGGATATATGGCTACAAATAACACAGAACAATTAAGAGCTGATGATAAGAGATCAACTGAAATCTTAGAAAGAATTCCAGCAGATCGTTGGGGAACCCCAGCAGATTTAGCAGGAGCTGCAGTCTTCTTAGCATCTGATAATGCAAGCTACATTAACGGTTTTACACTTGCTGTTGATGGTGGATGGTTAGCAAGATAAATCCTTAATATTTTTAGAACCTCAGTACATAAAGTACCGAGGTTTTTTATTTTATAGGTAATTTAGTAAAAAAAAGATAGCCTAACGAGGCTTTTATCTCGTTTTTTTAAAAAAATAGCACTAAACTCTTGACATTGCCAAAAGATTATAATACAATGGTATTAGCAATTTGGGGTGTTGAGTGCTAAAAGAGGTGATATGATGTTGACCAGTAGACAAAAACTTATATTAAAAGCAATTGTAGAGTTATACGCTCAAGACGCACAACCAGTAGGTTCAAAACTATTAACTAGTTTACCATACTTAGATTTTTCTAGTGCAACCATTAGATATGATATGGCTCAATTAGAAGAGTTAGGTTTTCTAGAAAAAACACACACCTCTAGTGGAAGAATACCATCATCAAAGGGATATAAGTACTATGTCAATCACTTGTTTACAAGAGACCAAGAAGTAGCTGATGTATTCCCTTTAATCGATGAAATCTTTGATAGACACTCACATATCAAAGAACAAGCTGTCAAGGAAGCCTTAGAACTACTAAGTAATTTAACTAATTATACCGCTATGGCTATTGGCCCGGATGTCTTAGAGACAAGTAAAATCCAAAAAATAGATTTTATTCCGTTAGGTGAAAAAAATGCAGTTATTTTGATTGTAACCAACCATGGACATGTTCAACATGAAAACATTAGAATTTCTGATGAAATGAATATGAAAGATTTAAAAGAGGTTATTACAACTTTAGATGATTTACTTAAAAATAAATATTTATATGAAGCTTCACAAATTATTCAAACCGAATTTGCTAAAGAAGAAGTGAGCAAATTTATGAAATATCAAAGTAAAATCATTGAAACATTTATTCAAGCATTTGCACAATTTGCAACAGAGAATTTTCATTTATCAGGCTTTTCAAATGTTTTAGGCCAACCAGAATTTAGCAATGTTGAAACCATCAGACAATTTGTCGATATGTTAGATCGAAGGGAACTTGTTAAATTAATTGGGACACCAGAAGGATTGTCTATTAAGTTTTCAGAAGATATGAATTTATTGCCAATGGAAAACTATACAGTAATATCCATTCCTTATCGTGTCAATGAGAATGAAAGTGGTACAATCGCAATTTTAGGGCCATCACGAATGGAATACAAAAAAGTAATACCATTATTAGAATATATAGCAATTAATATGGCCAAACTATACAAGAAGTAGGGAGATGACTATGACAGATAAAGATGAAATCTTAGAATCAACAATAGAAGAACAAGTTGAACCAAAAAAAGAAAAGAAAAAAGATAAAGTAGCAAAACTTGAAGAAGAAGTAAAAGACTTAAAAGATCAACTTTTAAGAAACGCAGCAGAGTTAGAAAACTTCAAGAAAAGAATGATGCAAGAAAAAATAAATGATAGAAAATATGCATCAACCAATTTATTACATGATTTACTCGTACCACTAGATCAATTTGATAAAGTAGTAAATATGGAAACAGACAATGATTTATTAAAAAACTTCTTAATTGGCTTTAAGATGATCAATGATCAATTTATGAGCGTTTTAGAAAATGAAGGAGTCAAAGAAATCAATGCACTCCATCAAATGTTTGATCCAAAAGTACATCATGCAGTAGAAAAAACATCAGATAAAGAAAAGGACAATGGTATTGTCTTAGAAGTCCTACAAAAAGGATATATGTATAAAGAAAGAGTATTAAGACCAAGTATGGTAAAAGTAAATGAATGGAGCGATGAAAATGGCGAAGACAAATAAAATTATAGGTATTGACCTAGGAACAACAAACTCAGTAGTATCAGTTATAGAAGGTGGAGAAGCAAAAGTTATCCCTAATGCTGAAGGTGGTAGAACTACGCCTTCAGTGGTGGCATTTAAAGGTGATGAAATCATGGTTGGGGAAGTTGCAAAAAGACAAGCAATCACTAACTTAAACACCGTATCATCAATTAAAAGATACATGGGTGATGCAAACTATCGTGTAGACATTAATGGAAAAAAATATACACCACAAGAAATCAGCGCAATGATCTTACAAAATTTAAAGAAAACAGCAGAAGATTATTTAGGCGCAGAAGTAACACAAGCAGTTATTACTGTTCCTGCATACTTTAATGATGCTGAAAGACAAGCAACCAAAGACGCAGGTACAATTGCAGGGCTTGAAGTTAAAAGAATCATTAATGAACCAACAGCAGCTGCGCTTGCTTATGGTATTGATAAATTAGAAAAAGAACAAACCATCTTAGTTTTCGACCTAGGGGGAGGAACTTTTGACGTATCAATCCTTCACTTAGCAGATGGAACTTTTGATGTTATTTCAACTGCCGGAAATAATAAACTTGGTGGAGATGATTTTGACGATAAAATTGTTGAATTCTTAGCAGCTGAGTTTAAAAAAGAACAAGGCGTAGATTTATTAAAAGACAAAATGGCAGTTCAAAGATTAAAAGATGCTGCTGAAAAAGCTAAAAAAGAATTAAGTGGTGTTACATCAAGCCAAGTATCATTACCATTTATTACAATGAGTGATGCAGGCCCACTACACTTAGAGTACAACTTAACTCGCGCTAAATTTGATGAATTAACCAAAGATTTAGTAGATAAATGTTTAATTCCAGTAAAACGCGCATTATCAGATGCAAAATTAACAGCTAAAGATATCGATCAAGTCTTATTAGTTGGTGGATCAACAAGAATCCCTGCAGTTCAAGACTTAGTTAAAAAAGAATTAGGAAAAGAACCAAACAAAAGTGTTAACCCAGATGAAGTAGTAGCTATGGGTGCTGCTATTCAAGGTGGTGTTTTAGCAGGTGAAGTAAAAGATGTTTTACTACTTGACGTAACACCATTATCATTAGGAATTGAAACATTAGGAAACGTATTTACAAAATTAATTGAAAGAAATACAACCATTCCTACATCAAAAACACAAGTTTTCTCAACTGCAGCAGACAACCAACCAGCAGTAGACATTCACGTTCTACAAGGTGAAAGACCAATGGCAACTGATAATAAAACACTTGGACGTTTTCAATTAACAGATATACCACCAGCACCAAGAGGTGTTCCACAAATTGAGGTAACTTTTGATATAGATGCTAACGGTATTGTTTCTGTGAAGGCAAAAGATTTAGGAACCAACAAAGAACAAAAAATTACTATTTCTGGTTCAGGTGCATTAAAAGAAGAAGAAATTGAAAGAATGATTAAAGAAGCTGAAGAAAATGCTGAAGCTGATAAAGCTAAAAAAGAATTAGCAGAGGCTAAAAATGAGGCAGATACTTTAATTTTCCAAACTAAGAAAGCTTTAGATGATTTAAAAGAAGATGTTACTGAAGATGAGAAAAATAATGTAGAAACCGCAATTAAAGCATTAGAAGAAGTATTATCATCAGATGACGCTAAAGCAATTAAAGAAAAAGTAGAAAGCTTATCACAAGCAGCTCAAGGTATTGCTATTAAAGCATATGAAAAAGCTCAAAAAGAAGCAGAATCAAACAATCAAGAATCAAACTCATCAAGCACAGATGATGTAGTTGACGCAGATTTTGAAGAAAAATAAAAATAAGAACAAAGGGGCATTTGCCCCTTATTCCGTGTGGGGTTGATTAAATGGCAGAAAAAAGAGATTATTATGACGTGTTAGGCGTTTCAAAAACAGCAAGCAATGATGAAATTAGAAAAGCTTATAGACAGTTGGCTAAAAAATATCACCCGGATGTATCAACAGAAGAAAATGCTGAAGAAAAATTTAAAGAAGTTCAAGAAGCATATGATGTTCTAAGTGATGAGAAAAAGAGAGCTTCTTATGATCAATTCGGACACGCAGGAGCAAACGGAAATCCATTTGAAGGATTTGGTGGCTTTGGTGGTGGAGATTTCGGCGGTTTCAGTGATATATTTAGCTCCTTTTTTGGCGGGGGATCTGGTTCTAGACAAACTCAACAAAGAGGGCAAGATATAGAAAGAACAATGACAATTACCTTTATGGAAGCAGTCTTAGGTGCCACCAAAACAGTTGAAGTGGATATCGAGCAAGACTGTTCACATTGTCATGGTTCAGGTGCAGAAACAGAAGCTGATATAGAAACTTGTGAAAGATGTCATGGTTCAGGTTTCGTAAATGTTGAACAAAGAACCATTTTAGGTAACTTTAGAACCCAACAAACTTGTCCTAGATGTCATGGTTTAGGAAAAGACATTAAAAATAAGTGTCATAAATGTAAAGGTTCAGGAAGAGAAAGAGTTAAGAAAACTGTAGATATTAAAATTCCTGCAGGAGTTGATAATAATATGACACTTAGAGTTTCAGGTTATGGTCATGCAGGTAAAAATGGTATGCCTTCAGGAGATTTATTTGTCACATTTAGAGTAACTCCACATAAAGTTTTCAAACGTGATGGTGAAGATATTATTTTAGAAGTACCTTTAACATTCTCAGAGGCTGCCTTAGGAACAAGCATTGAGGTCCCAACCATTTATGGGGATGTTAAACTAAAAATCCCAGCAGGCATTCAATCAGGCACTCGTCTAAGAATGAAAGATAAAGGGATTGCAAATGTTAGAAGTGGCAGAAAAGGATCACAATTTGTAGTGGTCAATTTACAAACACCAACTAACTTAAGTCAAGAAGAAAAAGAACTATTTGAAAAACTTAGTCAAGCTGAAACACCAAGACAAAAATCCGGATGGGAAAAATTCAAATCATTTTTTAAACAATAATAAAAAAAGCGTTGTAATCCGACGCTTTTTAACTATATATTTAAAGGAGATTTCATCATGATTATCAATCCAGTTTTAAAAGGTTTTAATCCAGACCCTTCTGCAGTAAAAGTGGGCAATACTGTTTATATAGCTGTCTCCACATTTCAATGGGTTCCTGGCGTAAGAATTTATCAAACCCAAGATTTAGTTAATTATGAGTATTGTACAGATGTTTTAATTCATTCTGATTTTAGAGGAAACCCTAAAGATTGTAGCATATGGGCGCCACAATTAAGTTATGTAGATGATGAGTTTTATTTACTATATACAGAGGTAATAAGTACCAATAGACCTTTTAAAGATGGTCATAATTACCTAATTAAATCAAAAGATATTAAAGGGCCTTGGTCAGAACCTATTTACTTAAATAGTAGTGGTTTTGACCCTTCAATGTATCATGAAAAAGATAAATCATATATCCTTAATTGTATTTGGGATTATAGAATGACAACACCTAATAAATCTGCTGGAATCATCATGCAAGAATATAGTAGAGAAAAACAAAAATTAATAGGTGAACCTATAAAAATATTTAATGGTACCAATGCTGCTAAAACAGAGGCGCCACATTTATATAAAATCAATGACTATTATTACTTAATAACAGCAGAAGGTGGAACAGGTGTGGACCATCAGGTGACACTATGTCGATCTAAGGCACTATATGGACCATATGAAGTAGATCCGAACACGCCTTTATTAACCTCAAAAGAAGATAAAACACTTCCGTTACAATGCGCAGGGCATGGCTCACTTATTATGTTTGAAAATAGATGGTATATGTATCACCTAGTCACAAGACCCCTATTAAAAGATTATGCAGTACTAGGAAGAGAAACAGCTATTCAAGAATTAGTTATGACCAAAGACTTTTGGTTAAAATTAAAATCAACGGATAACAAACCGTTATTAAAAATTGAAAGCCCATATCAAACAACCAGTCAATTCAAACACTATTTTAAAGATGATTTTTCAACAAATAAATTACATCACGAATGGAATATGTTAGCATATTATGATTCATCAATCTTCAATCAATCTAATCAAGGATTAGAAATAACAAGCAAAGAATCTCTCCAATCATTATTTGATGTATCATTGATAGGAAAAAGACTAACAACCACCAACTTTTATGCTGAGACTGCAATAAAATTTAATCCAACCCATTTTAATCAAATGGCTGGCATGGGTCTTTATTTAAATGTTGAAAATTTCTTTTACGCTTATATAACTTATGATGAAATCATTGGCAAATGCGTTAGATATTTTAAAAAAGAACAAAACGTTTTTCATTTATATGAAACTAAAACGCCAATAGAGGGTGAAGTAGTTATAAAAATTATTACTGATAACCATATGATAAATGTTTATATCAATCACATGAAACAAGATATAGAAGAAAATATCACCTTTTTATCTGGTGGATTTACAGGGACCTATATCTTTTTATCAACTCATGATTTAAATACATTTAAAGGTTCCAAAGCGACATTTAAATACTTTGTATATGATGAATTAAAATAGGGAAACCCCTATTTTTTTCTTTTTTTAATAGTGAAAACGTTTTATTTATAAAAAAAATAGAGAAAATGAAATAAAGATGGTAGTATAAAATTAACCAAACGATACGAAGTAAAATAAAGGAGACAATTAAATATGGAAAAACAAAACTATGGTGAAGTTGATTTACTTGTTTCTAACGCTGTTAAAGCATTAGAAACATACAAAAACTATGATCAAGAAACCATTGATCATATTGTAGCAAAAGTATCTGTTGCAGCGATAGATGCGCACGGAAAACTAGCAAAAGAAGCTGTCTTAGAAACTAAAAAAGGTGTTTTTGAAGACAAAGCAACAAAAAATCTTTTTTCAGTAGAATATGTTATCAATCATATGAGACATCTTAAAACAGTGGGAGTCATTAGTGAAAACAAAGTAACAGGCATAACTGAAATAGCAGATCCTGTAGGTGTGATTTGTGCGATCACACCAGTAACTAACCCAACCTCAACCACTATTTTTAAAGCACTCATTGCATTAAAAACAAGAAACCCAATCATTTTTGCTTTTCACCCATCTGCACAAAAATCAAGCGAACTTGCAGCGAAAATAGTTTATGAAGCTGCCATAAAAGCAGGAGCGCCAAAAGATTGTATTTCATGGATAAAAGAACCATCTATGGAAAAAACCAATCAACTCATGAATCATCCAGATGTATCTACCATACTAGCGACAGGTGGAAATGGAATGGTAAAAGCGGCTTATTCATGTGGGAAACCAGCATTAGGAGTAGGTGCCGGAAACGTCCCAGCATTTATAGAGAAATCAGCTGACATTAAACAAGCGGTATCAGATATTGTGATGTCAAAATCATTTGACAACGGCATGGTCTGTGCATCAGAACAAGCCGCAATCATTCAAGCAGATATCTATAAAGAAGTCATTGAAGAATTTAAAAAATATAAAGTTCATTTTTTAACAGAAACAGAAAAAAAGAAAATTGAAAATTTAGCTTTTCCAGACAATAAAAACCTTAATTCACAAATTGTCGGACAAAGTGCCTATCATATTGCTCAACAAGCAGGATTTATCGTAGAAAAAGATACCAGTATTTTAGCTGCACTTTGTAAAGAAGTAGGAGAAAAAGAAGTTTTAACCAGAGAAAAACTATCTCCTATTCTAGCCATTTTGAAAGCCAAAGATGAAAAAGAAGGCATCGCTTTAGCAGAAAAAATGGTAGAGTTTAACGGATTAGGACATAGCGCGGTCATTCATTCTCAAAACAAAGAGATCATCAAAGATTTTGGTCTTCAATTAAAAGCCATTAGAATCATTTCAAATTCACCAGCAACCTTTGGTGGTATTGGGAACATATATAACAGATTCATTCCATCATTAACTCTAGGATGCGGCTCATATGGAAAAAACTCAGTAGGAGATAACGTATCGGCAGTTCACCTACTTAACATAAAGAAAATAGGAGAAAGAAAAAATAATATGCAATGGTTCAAAATACCGTCTAAAATATATTTTGAAAAAGACTCTATCGAATACTTAAGACAAATGAGAGAAATGACAAAAGCAATTATTGTAACCGATAGAGTTATGGTGGATTTAGGCTATGTAAAAAAAGTAACGGACCAATTAGAACTAAGAAGAAATCATGTTTCTTATCAATTGTTTTGTGATGTAGAAGCAGATCCGTCTATTGAAACAGTTTATAAAGGGTATGAACTCATGAAATCTTTTGAACCAGACACGATTATCGCTATCGGTGGTGGATCACCAATGGATGCAGCAAAAGCTATGTGGTTGTTTTATGAAAATCCGGAAATTGATTTTAACGATTTAAAACAAAAATTTATGGACATCAGAAAACGTGCCTTTAGATACCCAGAATTAGGTAAAAAAACCAAATTAGTTTGTATCCCTACAACTTCAGGAACTGGAAGTGAAGTCACACCGTTTGCAGTTATAACAGATAATAAAGAAGGCAAAAAATACCCATTAGCGGATTATGCGTTAACACCAACGGTTGCTATTGTCGACCCATCTTTAACTCTAACACAACCTAAGTCAGTGACCGCAGATACCGGTATGGATGTCCTGACTCACGCAGTAGAAGCCTACGTATCCGTACTAGCCAATGACTATACAGATGCTTTAGCCTTACAAGCCATCAAACTCGTTTTTAAATACTTAGAAAGAGCTTATCAAGATGGACAAGATTTCAAAGCTAGAGAAAAAATGCATAACGCATCCACGATGGCTGGTATGGCCTTTGCCAATGCCTTTTTAGGTATGTGTCATTCAATGGCACATAAAGTAGGCGGAAAATTCCACATACCACATGGAAGAATTAATGCTATTTTATTACCTCATGTCATAAAATATAATGGTACTAGACCAACCAAATTATCTACATGGCCAAAATATGAATATTATCATGCAGATGAAAAGTATTATGAGTTAGCTAAAGCGATCGGATTAGAGCCAAAAACGGTCGAAGAAGGCGTTTTAATGTTTTCTGAAGCATGTTATCAACTTGGAGATAAAATAGGCATAAAAATGAATTTTAAACAGCAAAACATTGAAAAAGAAGCCTATATGAATCAATTAGATGAAATAGCATATATGGCCTATGAAGATCAATGTTCCACAGCGAATCCAAGATTACCTTTGGTTGAAGATATGAAAGAAATCTTACTAAAAGCCTATGATTATAAAATATAAGAATAAGTTGTATATTTTAAGCAAAAAAAAACAACAATGATATAATAGTATGCAGGGAGTGGTATTATGATTTTAGTTAGACATCATAATGAAGGCAATCTAAAACCGTTTTTCTATTTTGCCTTAGAAGATTATGTATTGAATCAATTATTAAAAGATGACGAAACTTACTTTTTCACTTGGGAAATTCATGGTGTAGTTGTTGGGAAAAATCAAGTGATTGAAAATGAGGTTAATCTGCAATATTTAAAAGAAAATAATATATCGCTATTTAGAAGACCAACCGGTGGTGGGGCTGTGTATGCTGATCATAGAAACACCATGTTTACAATCATTACAAAAAGAAAGGATAAAAACTTCAGTTTTAAAGATTATTTATCCAAAGTAGTCGATGCTTTTAAGCCGCTTAGCATAAAATTAGATTTCAGTGGTAGAAATGACATTTTACTTGATGATAAAAAAGTTTCTGGCACAGCTTTTATGCAAAATAAAAACGGTATGATTATGCATGGTACACTTATGTATGATTGTGATATAGAAACAATGGTTAGAGCAATTACGCCTAATGATGAAAAATTAGTTTCCAAAGGTATTGCCAGCGTTAGATCAAGAGTCACTAATTTAAAACCATATTTAAATCAAATGACACAAGAAGAACTTATCAAACATTTAGAAAAAGAATTGACCACATCAACTTATGAAATAAATGATGAAGAAGTAAAAATGTTAGAAGAAAAGGCTTTAAAATACGCAACAGATGAATGGATATATCATATTCAACCCCAACATGATAAAGTTTTAAAAAAACGTTTTAAATGGGGAAGTTTAGAAATAAGATTAACCTTAAACCAAGGAAAAATTGAAAAAATGGAACTAAAAGGGGATTTCTTTCATAAAGAAGATAACTTAGAATCTCTGATAGAAAAGTTCATCCATGTTAAATATCAAGAAAAAGCGCTAGAAGAAATCATCAATCAAATTGATATAAGCAACTATATTATAGATGCCACAAACCAAGATTTTATGGAATTACTAAAAGAAGGAATTATTGGAGGAAAATGAAATGAAAAAATTTGATAAAAATCATTTTTGGGTAGAAGTTAACGGAAATGTAGCTAAAATAGGATTAACTTCATTTAAACTATCAGATTTAGGAACTCTAAACTTTGTTAGTTTACCAGAAGTAGGCAGCAACATAACAAAAGGTGAAGCTTTTGGAAATTATGAAAGTAGTAAAACAACTGGAGATTTCATTGCACCAGTTACTGCAAAAGTAGTCAAAGTCAACCAAACTTTATTGAATGATCCATCATCTTTTGATATGATGTCAGCGGATGAAGCTATTTTAGAATTAGAGTCATTTGATGAAGCAGAATTAAATGATTTAATGACCCAACAATCATACGACACATACTTAGAAAATTTATAAAACCAAAATAGGCAGTGGTTTAACTGCCTATTTTTATATCTTTATACGATAGTTTCTTATAAGATTGACAAATCTAAGGCTATTAGGTATAATAATTTCGTTGAGGTGAAAAAAATGAAATACGATTTAGCTATTTTGCCTGAGTTTTTGACAATAAATGAAGTAATTAATTTAACACCATACATAACAGAAGCACATCATGAGGTTTTAAATTTAGACAAAGTTTCAGTTGTTGGAACCCTTGAAAATTATCTCAATCATTGTGTTATAAAAATCAATGTTAAAACAGATGCTGTATTAGCTTGTGCCTTAACACTAAAACCTGTAATCTATCCTTTAGATTTTAACGCAGAGATCATCTTTGGAGAACATCAAGATGCCGATTATGTTTTAGAAGATAAAGTATTAGATTTAGAACCCATTATATTTGCTTATATCCTATCTGAAAAGCCGTATTCTGTTTATTCGGAAAATGTTGACCATACTCAATTTGAAAAGAAAAGAGAAATCAACCCAGCTTTCAGTGGTTTAGAAGATCTACTAAAAAAATAGGAGGTGTATTGGTAGATGGCAGTTCCATTTAGAAGAACAAGTAAGACTGCGAAAAGAAAACGTCGCACGCATTATAAGTTAAATGCTCCAGCATTAGTAGTATGTCCTCAAACAGGAGAATTTACTTTACCACATAGAGTAACTCCAAACAGTGGTTATTACAAAGGTCAACTTGTTTTAGAGAAAAAAGAATCTAAATAAGATTAGATTAAGAAAAAGCGCATAGGCGCTTTTTTCTTTTATATAGTATTAGTATTCTCTTAGTATTGAAAAAGTGATGTAAATTTGCTAAACTATAAAAGGAAGCGTTTTCACATTAAATAATATTGAAGGAGAGATTATATGAGAAAAGTATTAGGCTTTATTATTTCAATATCTTTTTTGTTCATAATAGCTGCGTGTGGTAAAAACACAAAGTTTGACAAAATATATAAGAGTATTGAAATCCCGAAGGAAATTACTGAGAATATAGAGTTACCAAGAAAGACGGATTTATATCCTACGGCAAAATTAAGCTGGATTTCAAGCCATAGCCAAATTTTATCATCTGAAGGCAGATTTATTAGACCAGATGAAGATGTTGAAATTACCTTAGAACTAGTTATACAATTAGATGGAAAAGTAGAATTTTATGAATACAAGACGGTTGCTAAAACATGGGATAACTTAGCAAAAGATACAGAAGTATTTAAAAATCCTGCGGGTTTTGCATCTTTAAGCGTTAGCAATAGAAAAAATCAAGTAGAAAATTTCTATGAAGTTAATAACGAAGTAGAATTTTTAGAAGTTTTAAAAAACACACGAACAACTAAAAATGTTGTCATTAAAATAAATAAAGATTTAAACATGGGGTCAAACTATGTTAAAGAGCAATTAATTAAAGCTGGTAAAACAGAAGATGAAATAGATAAAGATTATATGAGAGGATATTATTATCGTAAAAATCAAAACACACCATTACTTCACCCAATATTAAAAGAAACTGGTGTAGGGCAATTAATTATTGATCAACGAGAAGGTTTGATGATATATTCTGATGAAGGTATAACACTTAATCATTTAACTGTGCATATTAAAGGTAATTCAAAAGACATTGTCTTTAGAAACTTAAAAATGACAGGCATATGGGAATGGGATGAGGAAGATAAAGGGGATTATAAGGTAAATGACTGGGATTATTTCACCTTAGAAAATGTCGATGGTGTTTGGCTAGACCATATAACCTTTAACACAGCTTATGATGGTATAGTGGATGCTAAAACCAATGTTCAAAACGTTACTTTATCGTGGTTGGACCTAGATTTTGTCCCAGATGACTTTATTAAAGCTCAATTTGATGAATTAGAAGCAAATAGAAGTAAGTATCCTTATTATAATGAACTAAGAAATAATTTAACCAAAGAACAAATCATGACAGTAGCTGCTGCGCAAAAAAAAGGATTTAACTTTGGGAACACTGAAGGTGGTATTGGTTTTGAAAATATTACTATAACTATGCACCACATTTATGCTAAAAACTTACAAGATAGATTCCCTAGATTAAGACGTGGAGATATCCATATGTATAACGTTGTTTTAGATTCATCTCAAATCTATCCGTTAAGAACCTTAGGGATGAAAGTGATTAGCCAAGGTTTAGTACCTACAGAACAAGGAGCAATTTTAATGGAAAACAGCCGTTTTGTAGGAGTAAATGAAGCAGTTAAAACACACCAAGCAAGTAATCTAGATCCTGATTTTACAGGAAGATACTTAGTAAAGGATAGTGAATATAGATTAGATTCTAGTTACTATCTAGGGTCTAGTACAGATCAGACATATAACAATCCATGGCATAAGTCTAATACCAATATTGATTATGATCTTGATTTCTACTTTAGAAATTACCAAGAAGTGCCATATGAATACCAAGTAGATGAAGCGGTTAAATTAACTAAAATATTTAAAGATAATCCAATAGGCGTAGGTAAAATAGAAGGTTTTAACTGGTTAGACATAACAGGTCAAATAGATTCATCAACACTCATTCCGGGTGTAAAAATTGATCAAGATCGTGTAGAAAACCTAGAAACAGTATTAAGTAGACTTGGACAATCGGTTACGATACAAACACCTAAATTATATAATTTTTATACAGGAAAAGAATTGAAAATAGAAAAAGATTTTACATATTACATTGATCATAATATTGAAACAGATGTACCAGGCGTTTATAAGATGGTATACCTTATTCAATCACTCATTCATGAATGGGATCAATTTGAATATGAAATTAAATATGTTGTCTATGATGAAAGCCTTCCAAACGAAATATATGATTATAATATTTCAAATGAATTTAACGAAACCATTGATGTTAGTTTAGATGTTTATGTAGCAGATGGTAGTTTATATTATCTATTTACAAATACACAAACTTTAACGGCAGAAGAAATCATAAATCATACAGACACTATCGTCAAACCAATAACTTCTACAACAATTCAATTAGAAGAAGAAAAAACGAATAATTTAGATTTCATCCACTTTGTGACACTGGAAAATGGCAAAGTAAGCCCAGTGGTTACCCATAAGATAGAAAAAGAAGTAGTTGTAAAAATTGAAACTGTTAATGATTTTTTTGATATGTTGATGTCATGGAAAACAAGAGGCAATTATTATATACTACAAAACGATTTAGATTTCACAGACTACAATCGTAACTTCCCATATTTAGATGGTGGACTTAATAGATTCCAAGGTATATTTGATGGACAAAACTTTACTTTAAAAAACATTGATATCCATCGATTTTCTGGTGGTGTATTCCATACTGTAGAAGGTGGTATTATTAAAAATGTTATTTTTGATAATGTTAAGATTCAAGTAGCAGATAAACCACTTTATGATGAAGATGGTAATTTATCAGGTTCTGTTAAAGCAGGAGACCGTTCTGGTATTGTTGCAGGAAGAACATTTGGTAAAGCTTGGTTTGAAAATATAGTTATTAAAAATAGCAGTTTAGACTCAAATAGAAATTACGCTGGTTTATTAGTAGGGCGTATTGAAACAGGTTCTACAGTTTATGCTAAAAATATTACACTGACGGATTCAACTGTATATGCTAATGGTAATACAGGTGGATTATTAGGAAGTGTTGATCAAAAAGCAGAAGCACACGTTGAAGATATTTATATTCACACCGTTAATGTTGAGTCAACAGATGATATGGTTGCTGTATTAATCGCAAGACTTCGCGGTATAGCTACAGGGCAAAGAATTGTAATCATTAATACAGAAATTACGTCAAACAGAAATATGGGTGGTCTCATAGGAAAAGTAAATAGTGAAACAACCTATGGATTCTTCAAAGATGTTTTTATCAATAATAGAAATAACATTGAAAGAATACCGGAATCTAATAGAAGTTATGGGCATATAGCTGGTAACCTAGATGTTCAGTTAGAGCCATTAGTCAACGTATGGGGGACAAACACTCAAGCAGGTGGTGGATTAAACATTCCGTCAGACACTCTTTTAGAAGATATGTCAGGTGTTAATGAAAACTTCTGGACAACTAATTTCCCTAATATTGTATCAAATGAAAATTGGGAAATAGTAGATGATATTTTAAAACTAAAATAAAATGAAAATAAGGCCTCTTTTCAAAAGAAAAGAGCCTTTTTTCGTCTAAAGATAACTTTAGTGCGTTCTTTTAAAAACTGTAAAAATATGGTAAAATTATATTGGTGAAATTATGTTTACAGACAAACTAAAAAATATCCCAAATGATCCTGGTTGTTACTTGATGAAAAACAAAATAGGAGAAGTCATTTATGTAGGGAAGGCGAAAAACTTAAAAAATAGAGTCCGCAGTTATTTCACAGGATCTCATAATAAAAAAACAGCTCTTTTAGTTTCTGAAATAGCTGATTTTTCATATGTAATGACTAACAATGAACAAGAATCGCTCATTTTAGAAGCTAACTTAATTAAACAGTATTCACCTAAATATAATATTAGATTAATTGATGATAAAACATATCCATATATAGAAATTACAAGAGAAAAAGATCCAATGTTAATTGTTTCAAGATATAAAAAAGTTCCCCAAAATAAAACACTTTTTGGCCCATATCCTAATGTCTCTAGTGCAAAGGAAACAGTTAAATTACTTCAAAAACTATATCCACTAAGAAGATGTAATCCAATAGGTAAAAAACCATGTCTTTATTACCATATTGGACAATGTTTGGGTCCTTGTGCTCATGAAAATATTGACTATCAACCTAATATTGATTCAATCACTAAGTTTTTAAAGGGAGACACAAAAGAAGTTTTAAAAAAATTACAATTTTTAATGGAAAAATCAAGTAGCGATCTTTCCTTTGAAAAAGCCATCGAATATCGGGATATGATAGAACATGTCAAAACCACTACCGAAAAACAAATTGTTCAAATCAATGATTTTAAAGATAGAGACTTTATTGGCTATGCTTATAACGACGATGATCTTGCCATTCATATCTTAAAAATGAGAGAAGGAAGAATTTTAGATACTGAACAAAAAATATTTTCATATATTGGCGAAATTAACGATAATCTAATCACCTATTTAATGCAACACTATGAAAATGAACTCATTCCTGATGAATTGGTTTTAAATGAAGCATTTGAAGATTTGCAAATATCAAATATACTTAACGCTAAGGTGAGTATTCCTAAAAGAGGAGATAAGAAAAAATTATATGATTTAGCTTATAAAAACGCTAAAGAAGATTTAGAAAAATATCATATGCTTTATAGAGTAAAAGAAGAAACTTTACAAAAGACACTCATAGAATTATCTAATATTTTTTCAAATCAAATAAATACTATTGAGATATTTGATAATGCACAGTTGTTTGGTGTTGCTCCAGTTTCAGCGATGGTTGTTTATAAAGACTTAAAATTTGAAAAAAAATTATATCGCAAGTACCATATTAAAACAGCCATTCAAGACGATTATCAATCATTTAGAGAGGTTTTATATAGAAGATATCAACGTCTTTTATTGGAAAATAAACCAATGCCTGATTTGATTTTGCTTGATGGTGGTATTGGTCAATTAAATGTAGGTCTTCAAGTTATAGAAAGCTTAGGTTTAAATATTCCCGTAGGGAGTTTAAAGAAAAATGAAAAACACCAGTTACAATCCTTATTAACAGCAGAAAAAGAAATTAACTTAGATAAGAAAAGTGAATTATATCGTTTACTATTAAGTTTTAGTGAAGAGGTTCACCGTTTTGCAATTAGTTTTCATAGAAAAACAAAAGCAAAAAAAGAACAAGTTTCGATCTTTGATCAAATACCAGGATTAGGTGTCCAAAGAAAGAAAAAACTACTACAATCTTTTTATAGTATCGATGAGATTAAAAAAGCAAGTATCGAAGAAATTAATGCCATTGGTATTCCAATGGAAGTAGCAAAAAAGATTAAAGAGGTGTTAAAGTGAAATATCAAATAACAGATGTAGACTATAAAAACAAAGTATTTTACTGTGTGGTTAACGGAAAAAAAGAAATGTTTTACCTACCTAATAGACTAGCTAAAGTATTTTTAGAACATTTATATCCTGGAGTATTTGCTTCCTTTACCATTTTAGATAAAAGAAAAAAACTTCTAGGAAGATGGGGGTATCAAATATCTTATTTTCTAGAAATTGTTTCGTATAATCCTAAGAAAAACGTCATTTATGATCTAGAAAAATTAAGAGAACAAATGAAGAATGTTGTAAAACAATACGATCATTTTCTTTTTATAGATTTTGAAATGACCATGCCATATTATCATCAAAAGAAATTCACGCCAGAAATCATTCAAGCAGGATATGTTTTAACAGATAAATCAGGAAAAACTATTTTAGAAGATGGGTACTATGTTTTACCAATAGATGAAAAAAGTATTAATAAAAGAACGAAAAAATTTCTACAGCTAGATGAAAACTTATTTTTCAACCAAGCAATCCCTTATATAACCTTTTATAATAAATTAAAAAAAATTATTAAACAATATAAGCCTCAGCTTATTATATGGGGAAAAAATGATATTTCTGCACTACAAACATCTTATGA
The DNA here is from genome assembly GCA_012519065.1 of Phytoplasma sp. Lineage (GTDB taxonomy): Bacteria > Bacillota_I > Bacilli_A > Acholeplasmatales > Acholeplasmataceae > Alteracholeplasma. Next base: position 4,110 of record JAAYQV010000131.1, on the reverse strand, counting down.
ACTTCATCAAGTAGAAGCATTAACAGATGAAAAAGATTTTACAGATTTATTAAAACTACATAAAGATTATTTTAACTTAAAAAATGATATTGGATTATTTAAAGCATATCAAATTTACTATCAATCAAAAGAAGACCAGTCACATGATGCGAAGACGGATGCGACTGTAACAAAGGATGTATTTGATGCATTTTTAAAACAAATGAGATGAGAAAGAGGCGATTAAGTGAAATTTATATTTAAAAAGATGAAGCCATATAGCAAAAAAGTAACAGAATCAATTACTTTAAAGGTAATCGGTACTTTAGCAGATTTAGCTTTGCCTTTTTTAACTGCCTACTTAATTGATGATCTTCTACCAATCGCCCAAAAAGATAATCTTACTAACATTATTTTACTTGGATTAGCAATGCTTACCATCGCTCTTATTGGTTGGACATTTAATATTAGAGCCAATAGAATCGCAGAATATGTTGCAGCGTATTCAGTTAGAGATATTAGAAATGAATTATTTGAGCAAATTAATGAATTATCAGCTTCTCAAATAGATGATATAACATCAAGTTCTTTAATCTCAAGAATGACAACAGATACATACAACATCTTTACTTCAATTGGAACGATTCAAAGACTGGGAGTTAGGGCACCCATACTATTTATAGGTGGTATCATCGTTTCCTTTTTTCTTGATTGGGTTTTAGCTTTAATTATGGTTTCATTAGTTCCTTTTATCATCTATTTTTCGATTAGTAACTCTAAAAAAGGGAGACCTTTATATGCAAACATTCAATATAGAGTAGACCAATTGATTAGAACTTTAAGAGAAAACATTACAGGTGCTAGAGTTGTTAAAGCACTTTCTATGGTTGAATATGAAAATCAAAGATTTCATCAAGACAATAGTTTAGTTGTACAAGAAGAACTAAAAGCAACAGTCACTATGTCAAAAATTAGACCGCTGGTTGATTTAGTTATGAATATAGGATTAGTTGTGGTCCTAATTGTAGGGGCTTTTAGAGTATTTAATCAAGCCACACAAGTAGGGGAAATACTTGCTTTTGTTACTTATTTTACTATCATTCTAAACGCGACCATGTCACTAACAAGAGTATTTATTAGATTATCACGTGCATCAGCATCTGCAGAAAGAATTGAAGAAGTCCTAGACTTAAAAATAGAAGAAGATTTTGGTGCAACTGAAATTAAAATCATACCAACAGAGCCACATATTGAATTTAAAAATGTTAGTTTCTCATATAATGGTGTTGCAGATCATTTAGAAAATATTAGTTTTAAATTGTATAAAGGACAAACCTTAGGTATTCTAGGAGCAACAGGAGCAGGAAAAACTACCATCATCAACTTAATGATGCGTTTTTATGAACCACAAAAAGGAGAAATAAATCTTTTTGGACAAAACATTAACACCATCAATAAAAAGAAGCTAAGAGAGACTATAGGTGTGGTTTTACAAAATGATTTAATATTATCCGAGACTATTTATGAAAACATTCAATTTAATAGAACACATATTGATTTAGAAACGGTTGAGTTTGCAAAAAGCATTGCTCAAGCAACCTTCATTGATCAGATGCCTTTAAAAAACTATGAAAGAATGGCGCAAAGAGGTTCTAATATTTCAGGTGGGCAAAAACAAAGACTCTTAATTGCAAGAGCGGTTGCCGGAAAACCGCAATTGCTGATTTTAGATGATGCATCAAGTGCACTAGATTATCAAACGGATATGCTCATGAGACAAGCAATTAAAAAATCATTAGCTGAAACAACAAAAATTATTGTTGCACAACGAATAAGTAGTGTTAAAGATGCTGATGTGATTCTATTAATAGATAACGGGAAAATCATAGGAAAAGGAACACACGAAGAATTATTAGAAACATCAGCCGCTTACCAATCTATTATGATGCATCAGTTAGGGGGCGAAATCTTATGACACAAAAAAAGACAGTTGAAAGCATTAAAGCACCTAAGCCTAAAGATAGAAAAGGGGTTTTAAAAAGATTATGGTTTTATTTATCTTTTTATAAATATAAACTCATCTTAGGACTTATCCTTACCGTTGTAGCAAATGGACTTTCTTTAGTAGGTCCATATCTTATCGGAAGAATGATTGGAGCAATGAGCGAAGGCGTTAAATTTCAAGAGGTTTATATCATAGCAGGTGTTATGGTAGCATTTTATATTACCAGCTCTGTTTTAAACTATTTTTTATCGATTGCAATGGCTAAAATCGCACAAGGTGTTGTTTATAAACTAAGACAAGATTTATTTGAAAAAATTACTAGAGTATCTGTCTCCTATTTTGATACCAATCAAACAGGAGACATCATCTCAAAAATGAGTTATGATATTGACAGTATCAGTACTTCACTTGCTAGTGATGTCATAAGTATTATAACAAGTATTATTACCCTAGTTGTCTCCTTTGTGATGATGCTTGTTATGTCTCCTATATTAGTAGTCATCTTTATTATTACTATCCCGCTTTCATTTATTACAACCAATATGTTATCCAGAAGAATCAAAGCTAGATTAAGACAACGAAATAAACAACTAGGACAATTAAACGGCTTTACAGAAGAAATGATCACTGCTCAAAAAACAATCAAATCCTATGTTCAAGAAGAAGCTACCTTAGAAAAATATAAAATAGAAAATCAAGATACAGCAGATAAAAGTTATTATGCAGGTAGACTTTCAACCGTTGTGGGGCCTACTGTTAACTTTATTAACAACTTATCAGTTGTCCTAGTGACTTCTATCGGTGGTATTCTTAATGTATACGGCCTCATTACATTAGGAAGTCTTGCTAGTTTTATGTTATATTCTAGAAGATTTTCAGGACCAATTAACCAATTAAGTAATATTGTTGCAGACATTCAAAGTGCTTTAGCAGCTTCTGAAAGAGTCTTTGCCGTCTTAGATGAAGCTGATGAGGTTAAAGATTTAAAAGATGCTACAATCATCGAAAATCCACAAGGAGAAATAGAATTTAAAAACATCAAGTTTGGGTATATTGAAAATAGGCCAGTCATTCATTGTTTAAATTTTAAAGCTAAACCAGGTATGAAAGTTGCTATTGTAGGTCCGACAGGTGCTGGGAAAACAACAATCGTTAACTTGCTTATGAGGTTTTATGAACCAAATGAAGGGGAAATTCTTTTTGATGGTATTCCAATTCAAATGTTAAAAAGAAAAGAGTATCGTAAAAATTATTCAATGGTTTTACAAGATACATGGTTATTTAGAGGTAGCGTTTTTGATAACTTAACTTACGGTAATGATACAAAAGATTTAAATGAGGTCATAGAAGCAGCGAAAAAAGCTAAAATTCATGATTTTATCACTAAATTACCTAAAGGTTATCAAACAGAAATCGCAGATGATGCGAGCAATATATCTAAAGGTCAAAAGCAATTACTAGTTATGGCAAGAGCTATGCTTTCAAAAACAAAAGTTTTAATTTTTGATGAAGCAACATCAAATGTTGACACTCATACGGAAATTCAAATTCAAGAAGCGATGCAAAATCTGATGAAAGATAAAACATCTTTCATCATTGCTCATAGACTATCTACCATTCAAAATGCTGATCTTATTTTAGTCTTAAAAAATGGTGATGTCATTGAACAAGGAAATCATGCTGAGCTATTAAAACAAGAAGGCTTTTATCATGAATTATTTATGAGTCAATTTAAGTAATTATGATTGAATGATGAATCGAAATATGCTAAAATAAAAATAGCGATGATTAAGATGAGTAGTATAGAAACACGAAAAAAGAGAGTCTATATTAGGTGAAAATAGACCGTGTGATGATATGAAAGCTACCTTATGAGCTAAAAGTAAATCGGCTTTAACGATAAAGAGTGCTAGTTATATAAAAATAACTAGAACTAAGGTGGTACCGCGAAATCATTCGTCCTTAGATTTTTTTACTAAGGACGTTTTTATTGTTAAAAAGAGAGACTAACTATTAGAAGTCAAGGGATTAAAGTGTTTAACAGAAAAAAACCTCATATTAAGGTTGATTTCAAAATATGAAGGGTATAATTAGCTACTTATTATACAACCTTAGTTAAATCAAAT
>JAAYQV010000130.1 GCA_012519065.1 Phytoplasma sp. | reverse complement strand
GTATGATCTCTTTAATATGGGCAATGGATACCAATTGGTTAATCGGTCTAGATGATAAACTACCATGGCGATATAAAGAGGATTTAATGTATTTTAAACAAATGGTTAAAGACCAGACGGTTATCATGGGGGATGTCACTTATCATTCCTTAAAAGGTTATTATAAAGATAAGCCCTTTCCTTTTGGAAAAACCTATGTTTGTACACTCGATTCAAGACTAAAGATTGAAGGTGTCCATATGGTTTATGATCTTCATACCTTTTTACAAAATAACTCAGAAGACCTTTTTGTGATCGGTGGTAGTACGATTTATAAAATAGCTCTACCTTACGCTGATAGATTATATATCACACATGTCTTAAATCGACATAAAGGAAATATTTATTTTCCTAAATTTAATTTAAATGAATATAAAGTCATAAACAAAAGATTAAGTGATCAACTAATTTTTACAGTTTATGAAAAGAGGATGGATTAAATGTTTACAACAATATTTTTATTATCATGGGCCTTATTTTCAAGTTTGATGTCTATTTATGTTCTTAATAGTTATTGGATCATTTTATGGGTTATTCTAGGTCCTATCATAGGTGTGTTATCAATGCTTTTAGTAATGATCATCCACTTAAGTTTCATTAAGTTTTTACCTGTTACCAATCGTTATAAAGGTTATTTAAGTCGTAGTATCGCAACCTTTATCAACCATTTTATTTTAAGAGTTTCAGTAAAAACGGTTAATAAACAATATATTCCTAAAAAAGGACCACTAGTCATTTATGCTAACCATAAATCAAAAGTAGATCCCTTTATTATTTTAGAACTAATGAACAGACCAAGTGCATTTACACCAAAATCTGATTTATATAAAATTCCTTTATTAAGAAATTGGTTTGATGCGATTGGTTGTATGAAAGTAAACCGAAACAGTGACCGAGAAACAGCTAAGGCGATGGTTAAAGCAATTAAAGATATTAAAACTGGTTTTGCTTTAACGGTTTTCCCTGAAGGCGGTATTAAAGATAGAACAGATGAGTCAGTGAAACAAATGCGCGCAGGTGCCTTTAAAATCGCTTTAAAAAGTGGCGCTGATATTTTACCGATAAGTCTTAATGGGACGCCACAGGTAAAGAAAAATGCGCCATTTAGACGCAGTAAGATTAAGGTGAATATTCATCCAGTCATTCCATTTGAAACGATTAAAGATCTTTCAACTAGTCAAATAGCGGATATGGTCATGGATGTTATTAACACAGGTATTGAAAATGGTAATTAAAAGAGCTTTGCTCTTTTTTTTATACCAAATCGATCTTCTTTAAATAGGTGAAAGTATCTTCATTAATTTTAAAGTAATAAACAGATGAGTTATTGATTTCATGATTCATGTAAGTATATGTTTTTGGATCAAAATGAATTAAGGCTGACTTAATAACATGAGAGTGACAAACAAATAATACTTTCTTATCTTTATATTTAAAAGATAAATTGATTAAGGCCTTTGAAACTCGCGTAAGTAGTTTTTCGTTATCTTCAAAACCATCTTCACGATAATTATCTAAAGCAATTAATGGGCGCATGATTGAAACATCCTTCCCTTCATAAGGCCCAAAATCTCTTTCTGTTAACAATGGTTCTATAAAAAAATCTTTTATGCTCAATCCGTCTGCGATAATTTGTGCAGATTCTTGGGCTCTAATTAAGTGAGAAGAACCTATGATATCCCATATGGGATCACTATTTTTTAAATGAAGGGTCAAATTTTTAATTTGATTGACCCCATTTTGATTCAATGGATTATCTGTAGAACCTTGAACTTTTTTATTTAAATTATAATTGGTTTCACCATGTCTAATAAGTGCAATGATCATTTTTAAAACCTCCAAATGATATGATAACATAATAAATTTATGCAGGCAAATTGTCTTTTTTTTTAAAGATGATAATGGTATAATAAAAATTACTTATGGGGAGGTGTTTTGATGTTTCGTTTTTTAACAGAAAATGGTAATTTTTTTGAAAATATTTGGCAAGCGATTGTGAACTTTTTCTCAAAAATGGGATCTCAAATCGATAGTTGGCTAAAAGAGATTGTTAATTTTGATTTTAGGATCATGGAACTTTATGAAACATTTATTGTGCCTTTGCCAGAAATATATAAAATATTAGGTGCCATTCTTTTATTAATCATTCTTATATTAGGTGTTATCTCGTTTATTAAAAAGGCATTAAAACTATTCGTTGTTTTAGCCGTTATCGCTATTATTGCCTATGTTTTCATTACATTTGTTTGAATAAAGAAGAGTGCTTTACATAAAGCACTTTTTTTTTGATATAATAAATATGGAGGCGATTTCATGCGAGCGATAGATATTATAGAAAAAAAAAGAGACGGACATGTTTTAAG
>JAAYQV010000129.1 GCA_012519065.1 Phytoplasma sp. | reverse complement strand
TTAGAAGAACTACAAGGTCGCATCGATGATTCAGGAGAAGGTATGTGGATGGTAGAAGAGGCCTTAAAATATGGTGTTTCACTACCAGTTATTACACACTCATTGTTTGCAAGATATAAATCAAGAGACGATCAAAAGTTTAGTGAAAAAGTAGTTGCTGCAATGAGAAAGGAGTTTGGCGGACACGCTGTGTATAAGAAAAAATGAAAAAGAAAAAATTGATCATCACCATTTTTGGATCAACAGGAGACTTAACCGCAAGAAAACTACTACCAGCGATTAAACAACTTTATGATAAAAACGAAATCAATAAAGACCTACAAATTCTTGCCTTAGGTAGAAGAGATTATAGTTTGGATGAATATTTAGACTATATGCAATCCTTAACAACAGAAACCCTAGATATTCATTTTTTTAAAACCATTCTTACTTACGTGAAAATGCAAATCACAGAAGCAAGTGATTACCAAAACTTAAAACAAGTCATTGAGGAAACTCAAGATAAAGATGCTCAAAAACTATTTTACTTAGCGATTGGACCAGAATTATTACCGATTGTGGCTAAAAATATGTATGAAAGCAATCTAGTTACACAAGCTAATGATCGCATCATCTTTGAAAAACCGTTTGGACATGATTTAAAAAGTGCTAAAGCTATTAATCAAATGCTCTGGCAATATTTTAAAGAAGAACAAATTTACCGAATCGACCATTATTTAGGCAAAGAAATGATTCAAAACATTATGACAGTAAGATTTGCAAACATCATCTTTGAATCGGTTTGGAATAACCAATACATTGATAGTGTTCAAATCATCGCTAAAGAGGAAGAAGGTATCTTAAATAGAGCCGGGTATTATGATACAGCAGGTGCTTTAAAAGACATGGTACAAAGCCATTTACTACAAATGTTATGTTTAACTGCCATGGATGCTCCTAAAGACTATTCAAGTGAAGCCATTCAAGAAGAAAAAGTGAAAGTATTAAAAGCTTTAACCTTTGATCCAAAAGTTTCATTTACAGGTCAATATGATGGATACTTAAAAGAAAAGGGCATTAAAGAAAGTTCATTAACAGATACTTTTGTCTTCTTAAAAGCCTATGTTGACAACACAAGATTCCAAGGAGTACCATTTTATTTGTTAACCGGTAAAAAACTAGAAGAAAAAACCTCTAAAATCATTTTAAAATTCAAACCAACCAAGGAACAAGAAAAATGGCAATTACCACTTTCAGAAAATGAACTACATATCAAAATTGCGCCTAAAGATGGTGTCAAACTAACCTTTAACAGTAAAAAACCAGGATTAAAATCACATATCGAAAAAGTGGATTTAGCCTATGATATGGCTTCAAAATATGTAGGTAACCTACCAGAAGCTTATGAAAAACTACTATTAGATGCGATTATGGGACATAAAACATTGTTTACCAGATGGGATGAAATTGAGTATTCCTGGAAGTTTATTGACAAAGTAGTTAATGAAAAATTAGATTTAATCATTTATGAAACTTATGAAAAAATAAAAAAAGAAATCATTAAAAGAGCAAACATCAAGATTTAAAGAAAAGGTATTTCATGAATTAAATGAAATACCTTTTACTTTGAAATAGAAATTAGATATCATTATATGATATAATAAGAAGAATTATAATTGAGATAAGGGGGTTATATGATGGAAAAACATATGACAACATACAAAGAAACTCAGAAAACAATCAGAGCATATAAATACGCATTATGGCTAATCTCTTGGGACCAAGAGACAGAAATGCCTAAAAAAGCATTAGATTATAGAACAGAACAAATTTCTGTTTTAACAGAAAGACTTTATGAAGTAGAATCTAATCCAGACTATATTCAAGCAGTAGAAAAACTTTATGAACAAATTGACAAACTTGATGAAAGTTTTGCAATTGAAATAAAAAAAATGAATAAGTCATTAGAAATCATTAGAAAAGTCCCTAAAAAAGAATTACTAGACTATCAAATCTTACAATCCGTTAGTGCAAGCCATTGGGCCCAAGCCAAAGAAACTAATGATTTTTCAGTTTTCCAGCCATCATTAGAAAAAATTGTAGACTTTAACCGTAAACTCACGGAATACTTAAAAACAGATGAGCTTAAAGGATATGATGTCTTATTAGATATGTATGAAGAAGGCTTTACAACCAAAGAATACGATTATTTTTTTAATAAGCTAAAAGAAGAATTGGTCCCGTTTGTTTTAAGTGCTACCAAGCAAAAATTAAAAATTAGCCGTAAAC
>JAAYQV010000128.1 GCA_012519065.1 Phytoplasma sp. | reverse complement strand
TCGCCGACACATAAACACCAGCGTGTTTATTGTTGTAAACATCAACTAATCCGTATTTACGGTATTTAGAAATATCTGCATCAGCATCAGCATTTAGTCTAGCAGGAATAATGTCACTAACAATATGTTTATCGAATTTGATGATTGCTGGTTTGTGTATAATCATGAAGTTAAGATCTTGACCTTCAGCATCTTTTTCAAATCCAAATTCTTCATTTTGTTCATCACTCAACAAAGAAATCTTAGTGAAAAATCTTGATTGAGGTACTGCAACTGTTTTAGCAAATGATGCTAATACTTCTCTTGATTTATTAGTATCAAGTGCAATTACACTATTTAATAATGTAGGTGTTGCAAATAGAATTCTTTGTTCTGCTGGAACTTGTGCTTCATCCATTTTTGTTTTAGCATCAATTAATGCTTTTAAAAACTCTGTTCCATCAGCGTATACTTTTTCTTCATCTATTTGATTTACTTTTTGGCAAATAGTTGCAAATGTAAATGCGTCACCTTCTGGCGCTACATGGTTTGTTTGTAATTCATTTTGAGCAATTAAAAATGAGTCGCCCATTGTTTCCTCGTTATCCATTGTATCTAATTCAATCTTAGTTCCTCTGTCATAGTTGAACTCTGCTGTTTTCCAAGCAATTTTAACATTGTTACGAACATACCCACCATTTCGTGAATAGTTCCCTAAACCTGATACATCAACTTGACGGTATAAAATCTCTTTTGCGTTAGCCCCTTCTCTCGCTAAACTTGCAGGACTTGTTAAGTCTCCTGTTAAACTTTCTTTTTGGTACTTCTCATCTACCAGTTTAGTATATTTCTTTGCTAAACTTATTGTGTTATTCATTCTAACACTCCTTCCTTTCTTATTTTTCTTTAGTATTTAAGCCCATTAATTCTCTCTCGTGAGCTTCTCGAGATGAAGTATTATTTATGTCTCCTGTTGGTGGTATTTCCACCGTGTTAGGATTAACAAATATTCCTTCCTTGTCTTTGGTTAGTTCTTCAAAAAAGTCTTTCGCTGATTTTGTTTTTGTTGTATCTTCTTTTAATAATTTCTTAATCTCATTAATTAAAGATTTTTCTGTGTATTCATTGACAAATTTTTTATCACCAAATGCAGATTTAATATTATTAGTTAATATTTCATCATCTTTTGCTTCCTTTTCTTTTGCAATTCTTTCTGTTTCAGCGTCTTTCATTTTTTGAAGTTCGTTTTTTAGGTCATCTAGTTCTTTTGAATTAGGTGCTGTTTCAATTTGTTTTTCTAAATTAACAATTTGATTTTTGTAATTATCAATTTCCTTGTTTAAAGCTTCTTCCTTTTTGGCGACTTCGGTATTAACCATTTCACCATTTTTAGCAAGAATAGACTTTACCTCTTCAGCCGATAACTTAACCTTTCCTTCTCCAATTTCTAAATTCTCTAAAAATTCTTTCATCTTTCATTCTCCTTCCATTTTTTTTCAGTGGTTGACTCCACCAAAAGATTTTAGATGTGCTAGTCCTACCGTTGCTATGCCACACGAATGCATTTCTTTTAATGCCTTAATGCTCAGGCATATAAAAAAGACAATTTCTTGTCTTAATTACCTTTTTTTCATCTTCATTATTGTTTCAAATCTTTTATTGTGCTTGTTTTCCATTCTTACTATCTGAATAATAGCACTAGCCATTCCTATAAAGTAACCTATGGCTAGGAATATAATTGCTTTAATCATTTACTTCAACTCCTTTAAATTAACTCTCTTAAATCCTTCTACTTGTAATCTTTCCATTTTTGTTGGTAAACCACTAACATCAGATAGTTCTTTATACTTCTTTGTTAATTGTCTTATCTTTGTTTGACTTTCTGCAATTAATTCATTATTGCCACTTGCTTTAGCTATGATGTGTATATCTTTGTTCTTTCTGATTTCTGTTTCTATTCGCCTTTGCAACTGTGTTCCTTCGTAATTAGTGTAATGTTTACCGTCTAGCTCAAAACCTTTTTCGTTATCTTCATTTATCTTATCTAACTCTTCTTGTGAGTATCTTGGTTCACTTACACCCATTATGATATTGAATATGTAATGATAGCAATTCATCGTTGATATGGGTCTTTTTAATTCGCTATTCAACTTTTCAAACTCTGCATTAGTAAATTGTTTGCCTTGTATATCTTTATGATCTTCTGCCGGGTTTTCGTGGACGGATATTTCTATGCCATCTGTTCCAACTTCTTCAGCAATTACCTTTTGCATTTCGTTATGAAGATTTCTCATTCCGTCCATTATGTTCATTCTAACTGATGAATCTAATCTTCTTGAATAACCACTTTCATAGTTGACTGTCCTTATTCCACTTGAACCTAATTCCTTAATCGTATTTTTTACCATTTCTTGATATGTTGCTGTTCCTTGATTAAGACTTAGTACAGCCTCATCAATTGTATTCATATAAGTATCCCTTAAACTTGAATAAACAACTTTTCCATCAACCACTTTTCTAAAACCTAACGTATTTGATAAATTAAGATAATCAGTTGCTGTTTGCGTCGCTAAATCTCTAACCATTGCTTGTAATGATTTATTTTCTTCATAAGGTATATATTTTATTTCTTTATAATCATAAAATTGTTTTGCAAATCTATAATCTGATTTAGCCACTTCTTCGAATATTACATATATTTCT
>JAAYQV010000001.1 GCA_012519065.1 Phytoplasma sp. | reverse complement strand
CATTTTCAAATAATGTAAATGAGTTAGCATATTTTTTACCATTAACTTCAAAATCAGAAAACTTCATATCTATGAATTTGAAGCGTTGGTAATTGGTATATGCTGCATTTAATGTTGGAGAAAAAGCAATGATGGTCTCTTCAACTTCTTTTGATAGTTTATGTTTAGAATTATCAATGATTTCTTGTAAGTAAAGACTATTTTCTTTATTTTCTTTTTGAGCTTTTTTTAAAACATCAACGCTTTGGTCATTAAGTTCGTTGGTCACAAATGATAGTTTTTCAACGACTTCTTGAATGAATATTTGATATTTCCCTGATCTAACTTGGTTGTCTAAGTTTGTAGAATCAGTTGACATTTGTAGACTTTGAAAAGCAGATGTTTTAGTGATGAGTTGTTGGATTTTTCTTAATTCATCTAATGCTTGATTGATTTTTTCGGGTTCGTTTAATTGATTGATATAGGTTGCATGAAAAGTTTCTACTTGTGATTTTAAGTAACCTAAAGCTTTTTCATATGCAGCTTCATCTGAAAATATACTATAAACGTTCCAAGTATGTGCAGTATTTAGTTCATTTCTTTTATATGTTTTTCTTTCCATAAGATCCCTCCTGTGATTTGTGTTATTATACCACAATTTTAAGACTCTTTTTTCTTTTTTTAATACATTAAAGGGTGTGTCTAAATGAAAAAAAGAATTTTACTAGCTTTATCTGCAGTTTTTTTGTTTTTATCTTCTATCTTTGCAGCTACAGCCCTCTGGTCCACGCACGTTCACGGTAATTTTGATGGTTGGTATTTTGATCCAAATTTTTCAAATAAACTTCCTGAATATGGAAATAGTGGGCATCAAGTTATTCCTTCAGACAACCCTAAGCTTTATGCAAAATTTAAATGATCTAGTCGAAGTATTTTATGAATCATTCTTTTACTAGATCATTTTTTTATGCAAAAAAAAACTAAGTTTTCACTTAGTTTTCTTTTTTTGTTTAAATTGATTCTATTTTTTTAGTTATTTTTTCTATCTTAAACTGATTAATTTTATTCTTGATAGTTTCTAGATGAGTATTTATAATGATATCTACTGATTTTTTTAAATCATTGTTTGCTTTTTCAATAATCCCACTTTGTTTAACGATATTATCTAAGTGGTTTGATATATGTTTAATGGAATTTTCAAGTATTTCTTCTTTCATCGCTTCAAAGTCATTTAAAATAGTTTCGATATCTTTAAATTTGATACGCTCTTCTTGTTTTGCTAATAGGATGTCTTTATATTTTAAACCAAATGCTGCAATAATGTTTAAAAACATCATGAAATATTGTGGTCTAACAACATACATTTTATCGTATTCTAAGACCTTTCTTACTGGAAGATCGTTAGTTGTATCCCATTCTAATTCTGAAACTAAAATAGCGTACTCTAGGTTTCTATTGATTCTATCTTTGTTTAGTTTATCGTAAAATTGTTTGTTGGTTTGTTTGGTTTTTGAGGTTGGGTCTTCTGCTTTCATTTCTAAGACCGCTGATGAGAGCAATTCATCTTCGTTATGTTTTTCTGTTGCATAGACTTTAAAGATAAAATCCGGCTTGGTTCCTTTAATGATTTCATTGGCTTTTTCCCACAACAAATGAGGTTGATCGACTAAATTTTGGTTATGATACTCATTATCACACCATTTTTCTAGGTTCTCTCCTTGCCTTTTAACATTCAAACTAGCTCTTTCGTAGGTTAATTTTTCTATTTGCGATTCATAGGCCTTGATTTTTTCATCATAATTTTCTTTTAAGGCATTCATTTGATTCATATATGAAACTTCTAGTTCTAATTGGTATTGTTTTTTTTCGGTAGTTAAAACTTGAAGTTCATTTTGAAGCTCTGTTAAT
>JAAYQV010000127.1 GCA_012519065.1 Phytoplasma sp. | reverse complement strand
GTGCAGGTAAAAAAGGTGTGGCATATACATTTGTAGGGCCAAGAAGAATTAATAAATTAAGAGACTTACAACGCTTCATAAAACACGATTTAGAAGCCTTAAAAATACCATCAACTAAAGAAATTCATGCTAGACAACTAGAAAGTTTTAATCAAAAAATTAGCCAAATCATTGAAGAAAATCTAGTGTTAGACCTAGATAATAAATTGATTGATGAATTACTTAAAAAATATAATGAAAGACAAATCATTAATGGATTGTTAACATCATTATTACCAGAAGAAAAAGCATACCCTGATATTGATCTACCAAAAAGAGCAAACGAAAGAGTAACTGGTCAAAAGCAAGATGGTAAAAAACGCAATCGATTAGGTGACAAAAGATCAAACAAAGATATGGTTGAACTTGTTATCAATTTAGGTAAAAAAGATCAAGTAAACCCATCAATGATATTAGAAATTTTAAGAAAACAATACAACATTTATTCAAAAAATGTTGGAAACATCAAGCATTATCAAACAGAAACGGTCTTTGAACTTAATCAAACAGCGTTAAGCAGAATGAACTCATTTAAAACCGTTAAAATCAACGGAAGAAACATACAAGTAACAGCTAAGAAATAACACCTATTTATAGGTGTTATTTTTCTATTGATGACACAAAAACAATTTATCATAATTAAACATAGAAAAAAAAGCATAAAGATGTTAAAATTACTATAGACTGTCTATTTATATTGATATATATAAATAAATTTAAGGAGGAACAAATGGCTCACCTATTTGACATCATTCCAGACACGTTCTTTTCAGTACTATCATCACCAAATAAAAAAATTTATGTAGACTGCTTGTTTATCATTTATCAGTCTATTGATACCATTGAGGATGCCTTTCAAGGGGATCGTGAATTTGTTGTTCAAAAACTACAAGATTATTTTGATGATGTAAAAGAAGCGTTGATTGACGAAGAAATCCAAGAAATAACCACAACAAGCCGACAAAAAGCAGTATCTGTCATTAATTTGTTAAAAAGAACTGGTTGGTTAGGGGAAGAAGAGTTAGGTGATTACCGTGTATCACTTAACTTATTTGACTATAGCATTAGAGTTTTAGAAGTTTTAAAAAGTATTAAAAATAACGAGCAAATCCAATATACTGGGGAAATATATAGTGTCTATTCTATTTTAAAGTCATTTACGATAGAAGATGGATATGCCATTTTACAACAAGCAACTTTAAAAACAGAGTCTGTTGTGAGAAGATTAAAAACCTTAAAAGCCAATATTTATAGATATTACTATGAAATTACTAAAAACAAGAAAAAAGATGACCTACAAAAACTATTAGAAAAATTACTCATAGACTATAAACAAAACTTTTTTGATTCAGCTTATTATAATTTAAAAACCAAAGATAGCTTACCAAGATACAAACGAAGTATCACAGAATCATTATCTAACATTTATGAAAATGAAGATTATATGGAAGAGTTAACCCAACAACTTATGTTGGCTGAACAAATAGAAGAGTATAACGAAGCTTACTTAAGAATTGAGGAAATGATTAGAAATATCCGAGATAATTTTGAAGGACTAGATGTTTTAATTGATTCAATTGACCGTAAAAACGAACAGTATGTCAACGCTGCTGCTTCTAAGATCTTATTTTTAACCAATCACTCTGATGATTTAGAAGGTATTTTAAACAGATTGTTTAAAATCATCATTAATGATGAAAAAGAAGTTATTAACTACACTGATTTTTTCAACCTAACTAGAATAAGAAACGTCGATGACGGCTCTTTATATAGTCCACGTAGACAAAGAGTAGATGCGGTAGCTGAAGAACTTTATTACGATGAGGATTATATTGACTTTGAAACCAAACAAAGAAAACTTGAACAATTAACTAAACATCAAATTTATAGCAAAATAGAAATCAACAAATACGTCAAACAGTTATTACTTAGCGACGATTCCATTGAAGCCATTGAGTGTCCGTTAGAAACACAAACAGACTATATTCGATTGATCTTAATCTTCTTATATTCAAAATCAATTGGCATGGCTTATGATGTCAAACCACTTACTAAAATTGTTAGAGTCAATGACATCACGTTTCAAAACTTTGTAATATTTAAAAAAGGAGTAAGTTTATGATTAGTAAAACACAAGCCGCTAAAAGATTTAGTGAACAATTTATTGTATTAAAAGAAGCTGAAAAAAGCACTTTTTCAAGAATCGTTAATAAACTATTTCAAGTTAACTACATCACCAGAAAAAAGATTGCGGATGCTAACGACTATCGTTTCATCCTAGCATACAAAGAAATATTTGAAGCCTTTTTTGTCATCAGTGATTTTGAATTAAACATTGAAAGACACGATGAAGTTGTTTTTATTAAAAACGAAAGTGTTTATAACAGATTAAGACTTAAAAAAGAAGAAAGTTTACTCTTACTTGTTACAAGAGTTTTATTTCAAAGAAAAAGAGATTTAGTTACTTTAGATGAAAACGTAGAAATATATTTAGAAGAAATACACAATGAACTTAGACGAATTGGGTATCTAGATGATAAAAGAATTACAAAAGATAAATTAAAACCAGCCTTAGCATTATTAAGAAACTACAATATCATAGACTACATTGATCGTAGTTTAAGAGATGATGCTAGAATCAAAATATATCCAACCGTTTTATACGTAACAAACATTCACAATATTAAAGATGCGATTGATAGAATCGATGAATACATGGAAGGAAGTGAGACAAGTGAAGAAACTGACGAAGATTAAACTAGTAAACTGGCACTTGTTTACCAACCAAACCATTGAGATTAAAGACAATACCGTTATTTCAGGAGAAAACGGTGCTGGAAAATCAACCTTACTAGATGCTATTCAATATTTATTAGTAGGTGGTAGAAGTGGTGTTAAATTTAATATCGCAGCCAACGATGAGGCGCGTCGTAGTTTAGAAGGCTATATTAGAGGACGTATCGGTGCTGAAAACAAAGAATATTTAAGAAGTAATGATGTGGTTACTCATATTGCCTTAGAATTTAACGACAGAGAAACTAACGCCAATAGTATTGTTGGATGTATTTTAGAGTTGCCAAAAGGCGGACAATTAAAAGAACGTTTTTATATCTTAGAAGATTTATCTATCCATGAAAATATGTTTATAGACCAAAGATATCCCAGAGACTATAAAAGTGTTAAAGCCTATTTTAAAGATCTAGAAATTGAGTTTAAGCCATTTGATACACAAAAACACTATAGAAACGCTATGGCTAGATTTTTTGGTTTAGACGCTCAAAAATATACTAAAATATTACCTAAAGCACTTGCTTTTAAACCAATTGACTTACAAGCCTTTGTTTTTGAGTTTTTATTAGATGATGATCCAATTGATATTCAAAGCTTAAAAAATAACGTTGAGCAACTTAAAAAAGTAGAAAATCAAATTAGAATTGATAAAGAAAAATTAGAAAAACTAGATAAAATAATTGATTTAGGGAGTCAGTTAAATTTAAACATTGACCAAATTGAAATCAATGAGCTAATTGAAAAACTAACCTATATTGAAAAAAGAGAAAACTTCATTAAAACAGCCCAACAAGAGTTAGATAAAATTAATCAAAATTACCAAATGGTAAGTGCCCAAAAAGCAGAACTTGACCAACTGGTAGATGAAAATGATAAAGCCATACTAGAATTAGAAACCGCAAGAAATAGCGATGATATTTCAAGAACATTAGCTACTTATAAAGAAAACCTAGTTAAAAAAGGTGAGGTTTATGAACAACAAAAAGAATTAGTATATCAGTTAAGACAAACCTTACAACAAGAAGTAGACATAATGAAAAAATTCACACAAAAACAACCTAATGCCTCTATTTTAGCATTTATTAAATATCATCAAACCAATGAAGAAAATCTAAATGTTTTACAACTACAAGACCATTTAAACTCAGTTGCTCAAGAAGTTTCTAGCTACCTAAGTGCTTACCAATTAGAACTCATCAAACTTGAAGAAGAAAGAAATCGTATTTCAGAAAATATTTCTATGATTTCTCTGCGTTTAAATCAACTTAGAAGAAACGTTAAGACTTATCCTAAACACGTCACAGAACTCATTGAGGTTTTAAACGAAGAATTAAGCCGTCAATACCAAAAAGATATCCGAGTAAGACCATTTTGTGAACTCATTGAAGTTAATGATCCGGTATGGAGAAATGCACTCGAAGGTTATTTATCAGGACAAAGATTTGACCTAATTGTTGATCCAACTTATTTTAACGATGCACTAGAAATTTATGATAGAGTCAAATTTGAAAAAAGAATTTATGGTGTAGGGTTAGTCAACACCCAAAAAATTCAAAACAATCAAAATTATGATGACAATAGTCTGGCTGCAAAATTATCTACCTCACATCCATACGCCAGATTATATGCAAACATGATCTTATCAGGTGTTCGTTGTGTAGAAAACGTCCAAGATTTAAAAAACTATCATCGTGCAATTACACCAAGTTGTATGACTTATGGTAATCACACGGCTAGACAATTAAATCCAAGAACCTATGAAGTACCATACATTGGTCAAGGAGCAACCGATCTTCAAGTACGTATTGAAACAGAAGAATTAGAAACTTTAGAAAAACAAATTCATCAACTCTATGATT
>JAAYQV010000126.1 GCA_012519065.1 Phytoplasma sp. | reverse complement strand
GCCCATCATAGGTCCACCTAGGATTAAGGTTTTTGGTATCTCTAAGTCTTTAAATCCCCCAGCTAGTTCGATTAAATCTAAAATAGATGTCCCTATTCTGACTCTAAAGTTTTTATTATGAATCCCATTACCACTAATGGTAAAAAATCTTTCTAAAACAGGTGATCTTTTTTTAACTGCTCGGTATAACCCAACTAGTGTTGATACGTTAAAGTTTATGATCCCATATTCTGCCGTTATTTTTCCTTGCGGAATTTTAATCCCTGTTGCTGCTTGAATGGTTTCTAATTCCCATCCTTGTGGGTAGTGATTCCCTACTAATTTAACTTTCAGATCATATTCAGGAAACTCTTTGATTGCAAAATTTAGTCTTGCTTCTATTTCTTTATTGACTTCTTTAATAGCAATAATCCCTTTTTTCGCACCAACAGCTTTCATACTATAAATTAATCCTTGAATCATTTCATCTGGATGAGTCATTAAAAGCGCATAATCACTAATTAAATTAGGTTCACATTCTACACCATTTGCAACAATGGTATGGATAGGATGTTTGGCATTTAATTTAATATAAGTAGGAAAACCACTGCCTCCCAGCCCAACTAAACCTGCTTCTTTTGCAATGTTTACATAATCTTCTTGGGTAAGTTTTTCGATTTCAGCATCTGTTCTGTCATAAACTGTTTCATGCATTTCATACTTAAAATCATTTTTTAAGATAAGACAATCAACACGTTTTCCGCTGTTATCAATCTTTTTTTCATACCCCATGATTTCACCGCTTGCTGTTGCGTGTATGGGTTGCTCAAAAAAGGCACCCTTTCTCACGCCTATTTCTTCTCCAACTTTAACAAATTGTCCTGTAATCACACACGTTTCTCCTTCAGGACATCTTTGATTGGTAATTGGATAATACAAGTATTCTGCATCTAAATAGTTAGCAATTGGCAACTTTTTTAAATGACTTTTCCCATCAGGAATATTTCTTGTTTTTTGTATCATAGTTACCTCCTGTTTTTATAAAGGAAATTTTTTAGTTAATTCAACCACTTTTTGTTTGATTTCTTCTAATTTTTCCTTGTTATTCGCATTTTCTAAAGCTTCATCAATCAAATGAGCCACTAAAATAAACTCACTTTCTTTAAAACCTCTGGTTGTCATGGCTGGACTTCCTAATCTAATGCCGCTAGTATATGCAGGTTTTTCAGTATCAAAAGGAATACTGTTTTTATTACATGTAATGTTTACTTTATGTAATGTATCTGCAGCAACGTTTCCTGTCATACCATTTTTATATTTAATATCTACCATCAACATATGGTTATCTGTTGTTTTACTGACGATTCTATACCCTAATTTTTCTAATTCTAAAGCCAATGCTTTCGCATTTTTCACAACTTGTTTTTGATATTCTTTAAATTCTTCTGTTAATGCTTCTTTAAATGCTACTGCTTTTGCTGCTATAACATGCATTAAAGGACCACCTTGTAAACCTGGAAAAACTGCTCTATCGATTTTTTTGGCGATGTCTTCATCGTTAGTTAAAACAATCCCACCTCGTGGACCTCTTAATGTTTTATGGGTTGTTGATGTTATAACGTGCGCATATGAACTAGGAGATTCATGTTGGTTAGTTGCAATTAAACCTGCGATATGTGCCATATCTACTAATAAATAAGCCCCTACCTCATCTGCTATTTCTCTGAATTTTTTAAAATCAATGGTTCTTGAATAAGCAGACGCTCCTGCTACAATGATTTGTGGTTTATGTTTTAAAGCAAGCGCTCTAACTTCATCATAATCAATTAGTTCTGTTTCGGGATTAACACCATAAAAAACGCCTTTATAATTTCTTCCAGAAAAGCTTAGTTTATATCCGTGAGTTAAGTGCCCACCAGCATCTAAAGACATCCCTAAAATTGTGTCATTGGGCTTTAATAAAGCATGATACACAGCCATATTTGCCTGTGAACCAGAGTGTGGTTGTACGTTTGCATATTTAACGTTAAATAATTTTTTCAATCTATCAATGGCTAGTTGTTCAATTTGATCCACATACTCGCATCCATTATAATATCTTTTATTTGGATATCCTTCTGCGTATTTATTAGTTAAAACAGATCCCTGTGCTTCTAAAACGGCTTTTGAAACAAAGTTTTCTGAGGCTATTAATTCTATATGTTCTTCCTGACGGATTTCTTCTTTCTTAATTAATTCAAATACTTCTTGATCGATTGCTTTTAAGTTCATAGTTTTTTACCTCCAATGTATGCTTTAATTATAACATAATTAGCTTTTTTTCTTATATCATATATTGGTGATTATCTGGGTTTTTATTATATAAAAAGCCCAGTCTTAAACAAACTGAGCTATTTTTTATACAACGTTATGGTAAATCTCTTGAACATCATCTATTTCATTTAACATGTCCATTAATTTTTCAAATCTTTCATTATCTTCTGTTTCTTCCATAGTGACTGTAGCAAGCGGTAACCAAGTTAACATTTCTTCATCAATTGGCAGATTCGCCTCTGTTAAGACTGTTTTTATTAAATAAAAGTCTGATGGTTTCCCGTAAATAATGACGTGTTCATTTTCTACTTCAATATCATCTACATTAACATCTTTTTCAATCATTAATTCAATGATTTGATCTTCTGTTGAAACGGTTTTAAAAACAGATGCGTGCTCAAATTGATGAGCCACTGAACCTGAAACACCGATTTTTCCGCCCGTTTTGGTAAAACAGTTTCTTACTTCAGCGATGGTTCTATTAACATTGTCTGTTAAGCAGTCAATGATAAATAAACTGTTGTTTGGTCCAAAGCCTTCATAACGAATTTCGTTATAAGATTCATCGCTACCACCTTTTGCTTTTTCAATTGCACGTTTAATCACATCTGCTGGTACTTGATCTTTTTTAGCTTTCTCAATTAATCTTTTTAAATTAAGATTCATTTCGGGATCTGGAGTTCCTGATTTGGCTGCCATGTATATTTCTTTTCCATATCTTGCATACACCTTACTTTTAGATGCTGCAGTTTTTGCCATAGCAACTTTTCTAACTTCAAATGCTCTTCCCATTGTATTTCCTCTTTCTTATTTGAATTTCTTTTTATAATTTTCCATAGAACTTTCTATGACTTTAAGTGCTTCATCTCTTCCTTCAATATCTAACACATAAGTTCTTTTGCCCTCTAGTGATTTATACACTTCAAAAAAATGACTAATCTCTGTGAGTAGATGATGTGGTAAGGATTTTAAATCTTTATACTGGGTCATTGAAGGATCGCCAAATGGAATAGCAATGATTTTTTCATCTACTTCATCTGAGTCAATCATCTTAATGATACCAATTGGGTAACATTCAACCAAACTCATTGGTTCAATGTCTTCCTGACATAAAACTAAAACATCAAGTGGGTCATTATCACCGGCATACGTTAAAGGAATAAACCCATAGTTAGCAGGATAGTGAGTTGACGTGAATAAGACTCTGTCTAAAATGATCATGCCTGTTTCTTTATCTAACTCATATTTTTTCTTACTGCCTTTAGAAATCTCTATACACACAATAAATTTACTTGGGCTAATTCTTTTTGGATCTATATCATGCCAAATATTCATAAGTTGCCCTCCTATATTAATTTTTGCACTTTTATTTTATCATTTAATTAGTAAAAATGCATCTTTATTTAGATAAATTGATGATTAATATATAATTAGATTGTAATAAAAACAAAATGGAGGTTTTATCATGAGTATTTATAAAGGGATTGCTTATAATAAAAACGGAACTAATGGCCTTGCTTATACTAAAGATGGGCTATCTGTGAACTTAACACCTATTAATTCAAATGGTGGCGGCACCAATCCAGAGGAGCTTTTGGCTTTATCTTGGGCAGCGTGTTTAAACTCAACTGCAAAATCTATTTTAAGATTAAAAAACATTGATACAGAATCGTTGGTAAAAGTTGAAGTGGATATTGATAGAGTAGAGAAAAAAGGACTTATTTTTATTCCTAAAGCTTACCTTGCAGTTAAAGGAATGAACTTAGAAGATACCTTAGACATATTAAATATTGCCCATAAGAACTGTCCTGTTTCAAAGCTTTTAAAATCAAATGAGGAAACAGCTGTTTTCCCTGTTTTATATGATGATTTAATTAAAGAGTTTGTATAATAAAAACCCCAACAGTTTACCAAATTAAATTGGAAGACTATTGGGGTTTAATCATTATATTATCCTATTTTATATGCTTCTATGACTTCTTCAAGTAAGTCTGGTCTATCTGTAATGATACCATCAACACCAAGTTTGATTAAATGTAGCATTTCTTCTTTATCATTAACTGTCCAATATAAGACAGCCATGCCTTGTCTGTGAATATCTTTTACCATGGTTCTATGGGTTAAATTGATATGATAGTATCCATCTTCATATTTTTTGGCTATTTTATTTCCGATAAAGTTAGGGAGCATTTTAATTAATCCTTCCTCTGTCCCACCTTTTTTAAGTTTTTCATCGGTATTTGGTAAAACCATAACTTCTGCAACTGGTTTATAGAAAAAATCAACGCCAAAAGCACTTTGAACAATGAATTTTAATGATTCATTCCAAGCCATTCCTGTTGGAATATGTTTTTCTTTGCTTCTAAAATCCTTAATAACAGCATCATCAAAAGACGCAACTAAAACGTTATCTGCCATTTCATATTCTAAAATAAGTTCATAAAGTTGCTTACTTGCCCTTTTATATGTTTCTTCACCACTGTTAGCGATTGTATCTTTTAATTCTAATATATAAAGATGATTAGGGTATGTTTGAAACATATATTCTAAAGTTACTGGTATAAATTGTTCTAATAAAGCCACATCACTTGTATCTTTATATGTTTGAACGCCATTAATATCTTTAAAGTTTCTAGCTAAATAATAATCTGATACTTCAATTTTCTCAATAATTTCATTATATGTAAAATCAATGATTTTATCATCTACTCCCGTAGATATTTTTAAATCTGTGTCGTGATGTGAAATTAATATATCATCTTTGGTTAAAGATAAGTCTATTTCAAAAACATCATAATTTGAAGTTTGATCAAAGGCGTATTTTGTGTTTTCTGGATATAAAATCTTGGCGCCTCCATGCGGAATGATTAAAGGAAGTCCTTCTTTGATTCTCCAGGGATTGTTTTTAATTTTAGCTGGTACAAAGTTAACTGTATTTAAAATAAATCCGATACCAAATAATGCGATGATTGTGATGAGCAAATATTTAAGTATTTTAAGTAAGATTTTCATTTTTTCTCCTTTTTTTCATACAGGCTTACTGTATTTTTAAGTAGACTATGTATCGTCATAGGTCCTACGCCTTTAGGCACTGGCGTTATGTATGAAACCTTATCGATAACAGCCTCAAAATCAACATCTCCTATTAATTTATCGTTAACTCTATTAATCCCCACATCAATAACAACTGCATCTTTTTTGACCATGTCTTTGGTAATAAACTTGGGTATGCCTATGGCTACTACTAAAATATCTGCTTGACTCGTTATTTGTTCAATATTTTTAGTTCTACTATGACAAATCGTCACCGTGGCATTTCTATCTAGTAGCATTTTAGAAATAGGCATGCCGACAATATTGCTTCTTCCAACAACAACCGCATGTTTACCTTCAATTGGTATTTGATAATAATCTAGTAATGTGATAATACCAAGTGGTGTGGCTGCATAGGTTGTTTCTCTTTTTTGAAATAGTTTTCCTTGATTCATTGTATGAAAACCATCTGGGTCTTTTTGATATGCTATTAAATCCATTAACTCTGTTTCATTTAAATGTTTAGGTAATGGCAGTTGTAATAAAATAGCATCCACTTGATCATCGGTGTTTAATTGGTTAATAAGTTTCTTTACTTCTATTTCCGGTGTGTTTTCCTCTAAATGATGTAAATTGGTTTTAACACCTATTTTTAAAGATGCTTTGAGTTTTCCTTTAACATAAGATAGACTAGCTGGGTTATCCCCTATTAAAATGATGTCTAATCTAGGTGCTCTACTAAATTTAGAAACTTTTTCTTTAAGTTCTTCATTCAGTATATCAGCAACCTTTTTTCCCTCCAATAATATCATATAAGATCTCCTTTCTCATCGATATGAAAGTCTAGTATTCTTGGTTCCTCATTTAATCCTGGCATAATGTTTATTCCCTTTGTAAGGGGAATAACTAGTTCTGCCCCAAAACTGACTTTAATATCTGTGATATGTAAATCAAAGTCTTTAGGCCTGCCTTTAAGTTTATAATCACCACTTAATGATAATGGCGTTTTAGCCATACATATTGGGTATTTTATATCTTTGAATTGATTGAGCTTTCTTAAGGCTCTTTTACTGTAGGTAACCTTATTTGCGCCATATATTTTTTGAGCAATTTGATTAATTTTATCTTCTATTTTTTGATCGTTTTGATAGATAGGGTGAAGGTTACTAGAAGGTTTTTTTAGTTTTTCAACCACAAGCTCTGCTAGTTCTAAAACCCCTTTGCCTCCTAATTGAAACCCCTTAGAATAGCTAATGTCATGTTGATTGTTTTTAGCCCATTCATATAGCACTTCTTTTTCTGATGCATAATCTCCAACATATTCATTTAAAGCAATAACATATGGTTTGTTATATTGCTTAATATTTTCTATGTGTTTTTCTAAATTAGAAATACCTTTTAAAACCGCTTCTTTGTTTTCTTGGTTTAAAGATGACTCTGTTATACCACCATGCAGTTTTAAAGCTTTTAAAGTCACTACTATAACGATTAAATCTGGTTCTTTGTTTAAGATAGGCACTTTAATGGATAAAAATTTTTCCATGCCTAAATCAGCCCCAAAGCCAGCTTCTGTGATGACGTACTCTCCTAGTTTTAAAGCCATTTGAGTAGCTAAAATAGAACTACATCCATGAGCAATGTTAGCAAACGGACCGGCATGAATAAAGGCGGGTACTCCTTCGGTTGTTAGTACTAAATTGGGTTTAAGAGCTTCTTTTAATAATAAGGTTAGCGCATCCTCTATTTTTAAGTCCTTAACTGTAATGGGTTGATCTAAGTGGTTAAACCCTATAACGATATGAGAAATTCTTTCTTTTAAGTCTTTAATGTTTTTTGATAGTGCTAAAATAGCCATCATCTCAGAGGCTGCAGTGATGATAAAACTGCTTTCTCCTGCTCTGGTTTTAACTTCTCTTAAACTTCTGTCATTAACATCTAGTGTTCTTGGCCAAGTTACTTCTTTAATGTTTAAAAGATTACCAAAGTAAATGTGGTTATCGATATACGCACTTAGTAAATTATGAGCAGAACTTAAGGCGTGAAGGTCGCCTGTAAAGTGAAGATCTATGTCTAAACTTGGTTCTACGCTACTAAGACCTGCGCCTGTGGCCCCGCCTTTTAATCCAAAGACTGGTCCCATACTTGGTTCTCTTAAAGATAAAACTGCTTTTTTATGAATTTGTTTTAATCCTTGAGCAAGTGCAATGGAGGTAGTTGTTTTTCCTTCACCTGCGGCTGTTGGATTAATGGATGTGACTAAAATAAGTTTCCCTTCCTTATTTTCTTTTAGTCTTTCAAGTAGTGATAAATCAACTTTATATTTATCTTTACCGTAAGGAATAAGTTCTTCTTCTAACACATTAAGTTGGTTTAAAATGATTGATTTTGTCATGTTATTCCTCCGTTTTTTTATGATATCTTTCTAAAAATTTAAGGGCTTCGCTTTTAGTTTCTTTTAAGTC
>JAAYQV010000125.1 GCA_012519065.1 Phytoplasma sp. | reverse complement strand
GACGGCTTAGAAGGCCGTTGCTCTATCCAGCTGAGCTACTCGAACGTATTCCAGCAATATTTATTATACACTAATCATTGCTGGTTGTAAAGCCTTTTTGAAACTATTTTTCTTCAAATTGGGAATTATATAAATCTGCGTAAAATCCTTTAGTTTCTAAAAGTTGGTCGTGTGTTCCTTGTTCAATGATGTTACCATCTTTCATCACTAAAATAAGGTCTGCATTTTTAATGGTTGATAATCTATGTGCTATCACAAAGCTTGTTCTACCCTTCATTAAGTTATCCATTGCACTTTGGATGAGTCTTTCTGTTCTAGTATCCACATTTGAAGTTGCTTCATCTAAGATAAGCATTGGTTTGTTAGATAACATAGCTCTTGCTATGGTGATTAATTGTCTTTGTCCTTGGCTTATGTTTGTGCCATCTTCATTTAGCATAAATTCATAGGTGTTAGGTAGAGATTTTACAAAGTGATTGATTTGAGCAGCTTTTGATGCTTTTTTAACTTCATCAAAGCTCTTGTCATAAGATCCATAACGAATGTTTTCATTAATTGTCCCTTCAAATAGCCAAGTATCTTGTAAGACCATTCCAAAGAGTGCTCTAACTTCTTCTCTTTTTAAATCAAAAATATTAACACCATCTATTAAAATCTCGCCACTGGTAATATCATAGAATCTCATAAGTAAATTAACCATAGTGGTTTTTCCTGCTCCAGTTGGGCCAACGATTGCTACCATTTGGCCTGCCTTAACTTTTGCACTAAAGCCTTTAATGATTTCTTTGTCTTTTTCATATCCAAAATGAACATTTCTAAACTCAACATTTCCTTTGAATTCAGGAATAGATGTTTGTTTGTGTGTTTCATCCTCTTCTTCTTTAGCATCTAGTAATAAGAAGATTCTTTCTGCTGCGGCAGCAATCTGTTGTAAGATGCTTGCAGTACTTCCTAATTGTTGGATGGGTTGATTAACTTGTCTAGTATATTGAATATAAGTCATTAAAAATCCTGGATCTAATTGCCCTGACATGATGAGTAAAGAACCAAATAAAACTACCCCTATGTATGATAGGTTGCCAAAAAATATTTGCACAGGAAACATAATGCCTGATATGAATTGTGATTTCCATGAACTCTTATATAAATCATCATTTTGTTTATCAAATACTTTTCTAGATTCATTTTGGTGATTAAATAATTTAACAACAGTATGTCCACTATAGACCTCTTCTATATGTCCATTAAGTTCTCCATACGATCTAGCTTGTTGGCGGAAAAACTTTTGACTGATTCTAACAAAGTTGGTTGCTACCAATAAGCTTAAAACAACACCTGTAGTGACGATTAAAGCCATTTGCCAATGAATCACAAACATCATGGTTAAAATGCTTGTTACAAGGCTTATGGATCTAAATATTTCTGAAATACTTTGAGTGAGTGTAGCATTAATGGTTTCCACATCATTGGTGGATCTACTTAATATATCACCAAATTGATATGTATCAAAAAAGGAAAGTGGAAGGTGATTTATTTTATTAGCTAAGTCTCTTCTTAATTGGTATGTTAAATTTTGAGTAACTTTAATGAGTAAAAAGCCTTGGGTATAACTTAAAAGGTTTGCAAGTAAATAGTTTGCTAAAAGAAGTATGAATAATTTGTTTAAGGTTAAACTCCATACATTAGGAATAATCCAAACTGTGCCTGTTGAGGTACCTTGTTGGATTTTTGATATTTCTGTTAAAATAACTCCTAATAAAAATGGTCCTGATACAGTTAATAAAGCTGCGATGATCGCAAAGAAAGCTGCTGTAAAGATTCTAGTATAATATGGTCTTAGATAAACCAGTAGTTTTTTCATCGTACCTTTAAAATCTTGCGCTTTTTCAAATCTAGCACCTTTACCCATTGGAACTGGTTTGGAAGAATGGTTTTGTTTGTTGTTTTTATCCATTTTACAATTCCTCCTCTGATAATTGTGATTGAGCAATTTCTAAATAAATTGGACAGTTTTTTAATAATTCATGGTGTTTTCCGATGCCTACAATTTTTCCTTCATCTAAAACAACAATTTGATCTGCTTCTTTGATGGTATTAATTCTTTGCGCCACAATCAAAATAGTTGCTTCTATGTTTTCTCTTAAGGCTTTTCTTAAATTTTTGTCCGTTTTAAAGTCTAAGGCGGAAAATGAATCATCAAAAATTAAAATTTTAGCTTGAGCTGCTAGTGCTCTTGCGATAGATAATCTTTGACGTTGTCCACCTGAAACATTGCTGCCACCTTGAGTAATTTCTTGGTTATACTGATCTTCATATTTTAGAATAAAATCCTCTGCTTGTGCGATTTTAGCCGCTTTTTTAATAGATTCATCTGTAGATAAATTTGAAAACCCAATGTTTGAACGTATAGTCCCTTTAAAGAGATTCCCTTTTTGTGGTACATAGCCAATGTGTTCATAGAGTGATTTTAATTCAATATCTTTAATAGATATTCCATCAATTAAAATATCACCACTAGTAATATCATAAAGCCTTGGTAAAAGATTGATTAAAGTAGATTTCCCTGATCCTGTTGAACCAATGAAAGCTGTAACTTCATTAGGTTTTGCTGTGAAGTTGATGTTTGATAAGACTGGTTCTTCTGACCCTGGATATTGGAAGTAAACATCTTTAAACTCAACGAGTCCTTCAATATTTTCCGGTAAGACGATAGGGTCTTTGGTATTTTGAATCACAATTGGTTTATCGATTACTTCCATGATACGCTTGGCTGAGATAGATGCTCTAGGGATAGAAATTAAGATATGAGTTAACATCATAAAAGACATGATGGTTCTGTTGCTATATTGAATTAAGGCACTTAAATCTCCTCCAGTAAACTGTGAGTTTACTGTTACAATACCTGTTTTTACAGCAAAATATGCCATGGCAAGTCCTGTGAAGCCCATGATTAAACTAGCACCCGGCCACATGACAGTAAAGATTCGATTGACAAAAATATTTAATTTTCTACTATCATCTGCTACCTTACTGATCTTTTCTTTTTGAAAGAATTCCATGTTATAAGCTCTAACTACTTTTAATCCTTTTAAGTTTTCTCTGGTAACTAAGTTTTGTTTATCTACTAGTTTTTGCATTTTACCAAATTTAGGTACGGTTAAAATAAAGACTGTTGCTAGTAAGATGATTAAAGCAGAGATAGATGCGACTAAAATCATAGATAGACTTGGTTGTTTTGAAAGAGCCATTGTGATTGCTCCAACCGCCATAAAAGGCGTTAAAATAACCATTCTTAATAACATATTAACAGTCATTTGAACGGTTTGGATATCATTAGTTGTTCTTGTAATTAGTGATGATACTGTAATTTCATCTATTTCTGTTAAAGAGAATTGTTCTATTTTTTTATAGACTTCTTCTCTTAATTTTTTAGCATATTTTGCCGATACTCTAGATTCTAAAAAGCCCCCGAAAATAGTTACAGTTATACTTGCAAATGTTATACCTAGCATTTGAAGCGCTAAGTATAAAATTTCTGTTCTTGCTTCTGGGATAGGTATAATACCTGAAAAACCATCATTTGCTCGATCAAAAATTTCTCCCATGTAGTTTGGTAAAGCCAAATCTAAAAGGGCTCTGGCTGCAACTAATATGAAAATAAATAAAATAGAAAGAATGTATGGTTTTAGATATCTAAATGTTTTTATCATATGTTGTTATACCGCCTTTTTTAATTAATATTCATGTTTGATTATACTATTGACAACATCTAATGTAAAGAAAAAGGGCTTAAGCCCTTTTTGCTAAACACTCTAGTTTAAATTTAAAATCTAATTTCTTATCTTCATCTACTTTTGGATATATTTCTTGATAGTATTTTAATAGATGTTGATAGTATTTTTTGCTTTCTGGCTTTGTTTTTAAGATAGGTCCTAAAAATAAGTCTTCTTTGGTTAAAGACATGTTGCCTTTGGTTATTTTGATGAATACATAGTAAAATTTATCAAAAATAACATGTTCATCGATGATTTTAAAGCCTTGTTTCATGAGATTTTCTCTTAGATGTTCGTGTTTATCGTTGGCACCTAGTAAAAAGTGTTTGGTATGATCACTTGCGTGGCTTAAAATATCTAAAATGGTATGACTACCCATACCACAGATAATGGCTAGATCATAATCATCTGTGATATTTTTAAATCCATCGGTTAAATAAAATTTAACATCATAATTTTTTAAATTATTTTTAGCACTTTCTAATGGTTTTTCTCTTAGGTCTGCTGCAATCGCTTTTTTTATATAACCTTTCTTAAAGGCTTTTTTTAAGACTAGGCCGTGGTCTGTACCAATATCAATGACTGTGTCATATCCTTTAGTGAGACTAGCGATAAAGTCTATTCTTTTCATTTTTTACCTGTGTATAATTCTTTTAATTTATTTTGTCTTGCTGGAGATCTTAATCTTCTTAATGCTTTGGCTTCAATTTGACGAATTCTTTCTCTGGTAACACCAAATTCACGTCCTACTTCTTCTAAAGTATGAGTTTTTCCATCAATTAAACCATAACGCATTCTAAGTACTTTTTCTTCTCTATCTGTTAATGATTCTTCTAAGATTTCATCTAGTGTTTTTTGAATCATTTCTTGCATCATAAAATCATGTGGTGTTAAAGCATTTGGATCACTTATAAAATCTCCTAGTGTTGAATCTTCTTCTTCCCCAACTGGAGCTTCAAGCGAAATAGGTTCTTTAGCAATTCTTTGAATATCTTGAACTTTTTCTGGTGTTACACCCATTTTATCAGCAATTTCAGCAACAGTTGCTTCTCTACCTAATTCTTGTACCAATTGACGTTGGATACGAATCATTTTATTGATAGTTTCTACCATGTGAACCGGAATTCTAATGGTTCTAGCTTGGTCAGCAACGGCTCTTGTAATGGCTTGTCTAATCCACCATGTAGCGTATGTAGAAAATTTAAATCCTTTTTCATAATCAAATTTGTCTACTGCTCGCATTAAGCCCATGTTTCCTTCTTGTATTAAATCAAGGAATAAAAGCCCACGTCCAACATATCTTTTTGCAATTGAAACAACTAAACGATAGTTTGCTTCAACTAATTTATCTTTAGCAAAATCTGCTTTATAAACGATGTTTTCTAGTTCTTCTACATCTTCTTGAGAAATTTCTAGTTCACCGTTTTTAAAGTTTTCTAGTTGTTCAAGTGCGGTTCTTCCGTGTGAGACCATCATGGCGTATTTTCTTTCCTCATCAATAGTTAACAAAGGAATTTGACCAATTTCTTTTAAATACATTCTAACTGGGTCATCTACTTTAACTGTAGTCGCAATTTTTTCAATGTTTAAAAG
>JAAYQV010000022.1 GCA_012519065.1 Phytoplasma sp. | reverse complement strand
TCAGCTAATCTCATTTTAAACGAGGTCTTCATTTTTTATTCTATTAAAATGACCTTTCCAAAATCGTATGGTATACCACACTAAAATTGATAGGTAGTACTTTACCACACAATAATTTATATATCTAAAAGAAAAAGCACTTTTTAAAAAAGTGCTTTATTTTTTTATGCTAGAAAGTATTCTCTTTTTTCATTGTGATAATAGTTTTCAGTTAGTAAGATAGATACTTCATATAATACTTCTTCAAACATTGTTCCTCTAGCTACTGTTCCAAATAAATAATCAACAAAGACTGGGTAGTCAATAAATGGATTTCTACTTCCTTTAATGCTTTCAATTTTTCCATTTCTACTTCTTTCAAAATCATTAACAGGGTCTTGTTCGTGCCATTTTAAGAACATGGATAGATTTCCAACTGGAGCTAATGATAAATTATATTTAACATGTATGTATAAAACGATTCTTGCTACATCACCAACATGTTCATCACCAGGATAGAATTTCCCTCCAGAAGATTTCCATTCACCTGAACCTTCTCCAAACGGATCATTTCCCCTCTTAGAATTTGTATCAACTTCTGCTGCTCTAAGATTGTGTAAATCGAATTTAGGGTTATTTCCTAAATGTGATTTAGGCCAAACGTGTTCTCTATTACCATATGGACCGTAACCATCATAAATATTGTAATTTTTACCATTATACTTATCTACTTCTTTTACTTGATCTGTTTTTCCTTCTGATGTTGAACCTGTGGTTTTAATGATGCTTCTTAACTCATTACTAAATTTTTGATCTGTTAAGTTAGTTAGCGATCTATAGTATCCATTAAAATCTACATTATAATCACCAGATGGTATTTCAATTGGCCCTTCTGGTTCGGTCGGTCCTGGTACTTCTGGCTCATCAGTGCCATTTGCTTTAGTGATTTCCATGACAGAAGGATTTATTGGCATAAACTGTAAGCCTTTGTGCCATCCAACATGGATACCATTTAGGTTAAGTTCTCCTCCTACACCGGCTAATCTGATTTTTTGTGCCCAAGTAGAAAAATCATTTTCGATTCTTACTTGAATCTCTTGAGTTCCTAATTTTAAATATAATGTGAAATTTTTAGACATATCAGAAGGTAGAACTTCTAGTTTTAACCCTTCTAAAGTGACTCGTTTTCCTTGATCTTTTTCTTTGATATTTGGTATTTCTAGTTTAAACGGTGTTGGAATTTTATATCCGCCACCAATTTGAGTAACTGTTGGTGTAACAATTTGGATAAGACCTTCATAGGCACCCATGGTTCCTTTAACGTTAATATAGTCACCTACTACAACTGAGCTTGGGAAACTATCTTGTTTTCCATAGTATAAATAAGTTGCTTGTTCACCATCTTTATCACTGATGATGATGTATTTGGTTCCAATGATTCCTGTTACAACCGCTTCTACTTCAACAGAAGTTCCAGCAGCGCTATTAATAATACTTGCAATAGTTTTTGTAATTTCTGGTAATTCTATACCTGGGTTTTCTACTTCACCATCTTTTTCCCATTTAGCTTTTAATGTGACACTTTCATATATTGGTGTTGTTAGAAGATCAACAGGTTCATTGTTATATGTCCATCCAACGAATTTATATCCTGGATTTGACGGGATAGTTGGTTGCGTAACCTTTTGTCCCTTGATAACTTTTTTAACTACTTGTGAACTTTCAAAATCAAATGTGACATCAAGCTCTTCAGCAGTTGATCCACCGCCTCCGCCAAGGCCTTCTAATTCCATTTTAAAGATAAATGCTCTACCTTGTGTTTGGATTTCAACAACGTTTGTTGGTGTTGTAAGTTCAACAACATGGCTAGCTCCAACAACACTGGTTAACGTGATGCTTTGGCCATTAATGGTCATTGTATCTGTTTTTGCTTCACTCCATTTTTCAGCATAAATAACCACTTTGCTTACTTTGGTTCCCGTTTGATAGTTTAACGTTAAACTTCCGTTAACGGAACTTGAACCCATTTTAATAAATCCTGCTTGATTCTCATATGAACCGCCTGTTTCATTTCCCTCATAAACTTTGTCTGCTTCTACCGATACTAACTGATCATTACTAAAGATAGAAAAAACTTGTTCATTAGGTAATGCTGTTGTACTGATTCTTTCAAGTGTTGTAAAATCATATTTAATTGATAAACTTTCATCTCCAGGTTCTTCAGTACCAACTTTACTCCAAATAGCTTTAAGAGTAATATCTGATTGTATGGGTGCGCTAAAGTCAAACTTTCTTAGCCCATTAAACCATCCATCTAATGTGTATCCCTCACGGGTTACTGCTGGCTCTGAAATTACATCCCCTTTAGTAATTTCTTTTACCTCATTTGCTTTTCCTTCAAAGTTATAGTTGATAGTTACAAATACTTTGTTTTCATCTCTTTTAATGATTGTAAATGAAAACTCTTTGCTTACTAGTTCTTTTTCATTTTCACTAGCTATAACTTTAAGTTTTGCTTCTTGTGTTTCTGTTGGTCTAGTAACTATTACTTCTTGTTCTAAAACTTTTAAGTAATCAGAAAGACTTTCCCATGTAATATCAAACTTATCTGTTTGATACGAGCTGATAGTAAAGTTTGATGTAACATTATCTTTATTATCTGTTCCTACATAAGTAAAACTAATTTCTTCTAGAAATTTTTCTGCACCTTTCTTACTGGTGTCCCCCAAACACCCGACTAAAAATACTAAACCGATGATCGTGACTAAAATTGAGTGTATTTTTCTCATTTTTTTTGGGATTCCTTTCTTTTTTCTTTATGAGAGTAAAAAAGAAGGCATAGTCATCTTACCTTCTTTGTTTATATAAGTTCTAAAAAATTAGCTATTTCTAAAAAAACCTCATGAATTGAAGTATAATTAGCAGCTTTTTTTGTTAATTTCTCCGAAATATTATCTAAATAATCATAATCTTCATCTGTAAGATTTTGATTCTGATTCATTTTGGTTTTTACTTCTGTAACTAATTCTTTTAATTCTAAAATATCTTCTTCAGTAATTTTTTCATCATCCAATAAATCATTTTCTAAATCAATAACATTAAGTA
Organism: Phytoplasma sp.; assembly: GCA_012519065.1. Taxonomy (GTDB): domain Bacteria; phylum Bacillota_I; class Bacilli_A; order Acholeplasmatales; family Acholeplasmataceae; genus Alteracholeplasma. The sequence goes on along the minus strand of JAAYQV010000022.1, from coordinate 3,459 downwards.
AAAAGTTTATATTGGTTGCCTGCTCGTTTAATCTAGATAAATCATTTTTAAAAATATCTTTTAATAATTCTGATAAAATCACAAATTGGTCTTTCATATATAAGAATCCTGTGACAAATATTTCATGTTCACTTTCGCTATATGTTGGGTCATCAATTAATTTATCAAAAAGATAATCTAGAACTTCTAAAATATAATCAAATCTAACCAATAATAAAGAATCGTTTTCATATAAAAACCCAATCACGTCTTTATGACTTTCTTTCCATTGATTATATTCTTGATATAAACTTTCGTCTATCATATTTATACTTCCTTTTTATGCTTTTCCTACTGAACCAAATAAAGTTAATTTTTCTCTAACAACTTCTTGAATCGCTTCAACCCCTGGTGCTAAAAGTTTTCTTGGGTCAAACCCTTTTCCTGTTAAGTCTTTTCCTTCTTCAATATATTTTCTAACGCCTGCGGCAAAGGCTAGCTGACATTCTGTATTCACATTGATTTTAGAAACACCTAATGAAATAGCTTTTTTAATCATATCTTCAGGAATGCCTGATCCACCATGTAAGACTAATGGAATATTATTAGTTACTTTTTGAATTTCTGCTAGAACTTCAAAATCTAATCCTTTCCAATTAGCTGGATATTTACCATGAATGTTACCAATCCCTGCAGCAAACATATCAATTCCAGTACTTGCTAGTTCTTTTGATTCTTTTGGGTCTGCAATTTCGCCAGAACCAACCACGCCATCTTCTTCTCCACCAATAGCTCCAACTTCTGCTTCAACAGAGACACCTTTAGCATGACATAAGGCAACAATTTCTTTTGTTTTTTCTAAGTTTTCTAAAAATGGATAACTTGATCCATCAAACATAATTGAAGTAAAGCCTGCTTCTAAAGCATTTTTTGCTCCTTGGTATGTTCCATGATCCAAATGAACAGCAACCGGAACAGTAATTTGGTAAAACTCATCAAGTTCTCTTACCATACCCATGACGTTTTTAAATCCGCCCATATATTTAGCGGCACCCTCTGAAACGCCTAAAATGACAGGTGATTTTAATTCTTCAACTGTTTGCAATACAGCTTTAATCCATTCTAAATTGTTAATATTTATTTGGGCAATGGCATACCCTTCTTTATGTGCTTTAAGTAACATTTCTTTTGCTGAAACCAACATATTTTGTTACCTCCTTTACTATCACTTTAATTATATAACTATATCCATTATTTTACAACGAATTGTTCTTATTCTTTACGGTAGCTCCAATAAAATCTTTGAATAATGGGTGTGCTCTTAGTGGTCTTGATATAAATTCTGGGTGATATTGCACGCCTAAAAACCATGGATGATTTTTTATTTCTACAATTTCTACAACTTCATCATCATGTTTACCTGAGAAAACCATGTTTTTATTATTTAAAAAAGCTTCTGCGTATTCATTATTAAACTCATATCTATGACGGTGTCTTTCTAAAATGCTTTCTTTTTGATAAGCAGCATATGCTTTACTGTTTTTATCTATTTTGATTTCTTGAAGTCCTAATCTTAATGTACCTCCTAGTTTTGCTTCTTTTTGTCGTTTGGTGATGATTGCATGTGTTGCTTTAGGATTGATCTCAGCTGAGGTTGCTTCAGCTATATTTAATACATTTCTAGCATATTCTACAAGCATTAACTGCATGCCATAACAAATACCAAAAATTGGTACATTATTTTCTCTAGCATATTTAATTGCCGCAATCTTCCCTTCGGTTGCTCTTTTACCAAAGCCACCAGGAACTAAAACTCCATCACAATCTTTTAATGAATCTAATACATTTTCATCATTAATTTTTTCTGCATTTAACCATTTAATTCTGATTGAAACATTATGTTCATATCCTGCATGTTTTAATGCTTCGTTGACTGATAAATAAGCATCATGTAATGATACATACTTTCCAACCAAACCAATTGTAACAAATTGACTAAGTCCTTTAATTTTATCGATTAGGTTTTCCCACTGTGTTAAATGCGCTTTTGGCAATCCTTTAAATCCAAAATGGTTGACGATGAACTCATCAATCCCTTGTTTTTCTAAGTTTAAAATAGATTGATATAAAACCTCTACGTCTAAAGATTCAAAAACAGCATTTTCGTTAACATCGCAAAACAAAGCGATTTTCTCTTTAACGTGTTTTGGTATCTCAACTTCACTTCTTAAAACAATAGCATCTGGTTGAATCCCTAATGATCTTAGTTCTTTAACACTGTGTTGTGTAGGTTTTGTTTTAATTTCGTTTGCAGCCTTTAAATAAGGTATAAGCGTGTTATGTAAGTAAAGTGTGTTATTATATCCAAAGTCTCTTCTAGCTTGTCTAATCGCTTCTAAATACGGTAAGGATTCAATATCTCCTACTGTTCCACCAATCTCTGTGATCACAACATCTGCTTGTGAGTGATTAGCCGCATCAATTAACTTTTGTTTGATTTCATCTGTGATATGAGGGATAACTTGGATGGTTGCTCCTGAGTATCCACCTTTTCTTTCTCTATTGATGACGCTTTGATAAATTTTACCTGTGGTTATACTTGAATCTCTTGAAAGGTTTTCATCAATAAATCTTTCATAATGACCTAAGTCTAGGTCTGTTTCTGCTCCATCATCTGTTACAAAAACTTCTCCATGTTGATAAGGACTCATTGTTCCTGGGTCAACGTTGATGTATGGATCAAATTTTTGCATAAATACTTTTAATCCTCTTGATTTTAAAATTTGTCCTATTGAAGATGCAGTTATTCCTTTTCCTAAACTAGAAACAACGCCTCCTGTAACAAAAATAAACTTAGTTTCCATTATATTACCCTCTCTTTTTTCCTTTCATTTATAAATAAAAAAAGTCTCCCAAATAGGAGACTTTATCGTGTGCCCTTTTTTATTATAGCAAATCAATGCTTTGGTATCAAGTAGAAAAAGAAGAGATATGCTATTAAATTTTAGGATGATGTTTTTTAAAATGTTTATTCTTTTATGCTTTTTTTAACCTTTGAATTGGCAAAATAGCAAGACACACGTAATAATTAAAATAATTTTGGCATTCATCTTAAGGTTTAAAGAATATAATGCAAGCAGAATTAGAATACCCGATATAGCAAGAACTAAAGTGATCAAAGTAGCTAAAGTGATGAAATCTTGTCCGTGCTTTTTCCCTATTAAAAGTTTTACCATAATTACCTTCCTTATGAATCGTTATTTTATTTTAGTATACTATAAAAATGACTAAATTGTATGTTTACTATAAAGAAGCTTTTTAAGAATACATGTTTTTTTATATCATAAAATGTGCATCTTTTGCTTTATAGCAATAAAAAAAGGCCTAAGGCCTTTAATTATTCGTCATACATATCTTCATAGTCGTCCATGATTTCGTTGTAATCATCTTCATCGTAATCATCAAACTCTATGTCATCAT
>JAAYQV010000124.1 GCA_012519065.1 Phytoplasma sp. | reverse complement strand
ATCTTTTAGCCTCATTTATCGCCAATTGTTTTTCTTCTTTGGTTATGTTTTTAACTCTTAAACCAATAAAAGAGTCTCTATAAAAGGACCCATAGTATGGATAAGCAGGATCACTTTCTCCTCTATGGTTTCTATCTAGCCAGTAATTAGGTACGGTAATGACAGTTTGCGTAAAATCATGGTCACTTACACCATCATGCGTAATGACATCCCATATACTCCCGCTGCCAAAACCAGCAATTTCCATCACTTGATTATTTTCAATAACTAATGCTGCATGTCCTCCAAAGTAATATGATACAAACTCATGAATGCCTCTATAGTAAGGATATGGAGACTCTCTAGTAACTAAAATATCCCCTGGTTGTCCTACATACCTTCTTTTTTCATCAGAAAAAGAAGGCTCTTCGTCTTCCTTTGTTTCACGTGGAACATAGTATGAAGTCATTTTATCACCTATGGTGATAGTTTCTTTTAACACCATGTCTTTCTTAAATTGTCTTACCTCTTGATCAACTTTTAAGTTTTCATATACCGCAATACCTAAACTATATGAAATAAAGCCAATTAAGATGTATATCACTATAAGTAGTCTTTTGATTGTTTTCATATTCTTATTATAGCAAAAAAAATAGAGACAAATGAAATTGTCTCTATAAATGTTATTTTCTTTTCGCTTTAACAATGATACGTCTGTTTTCGCCTTCGCCTTCTGATTCTGTTTCAACATCGCGCCATTCGCTTAATTTACTGTGAATGATTCTTCTATCAAATGCGTTCATTGGTTCAAGTGCGATTGATTTTTTTGTGAAAGCAACTTGCTTAGCTGTTTTGGTTGCTAAGATTTCAAGTTGGCGTTTTCTGTTTTCATTGTAATTTCCAATATCTAAAGTTACCAGTATGGGTTCTGTTGTAAAAGAATTTAAATATGATCTTAAAAGGGTTTGAATTGCTAATAGCGTTCTTCCATCTCTTCCAATAATTAAGGCATTTTCATTACTCTCTATGCGATAGTAAAATTCATTGCCATTTAATGTTCTCATTTCCATTTTAGATTCAATGGATAAAGCCGATAAAATATTGTCTAAATATTTTTTCCCCTCTGTAACTAAATCAATATCAACTTCAGCTAAATATAGAGTGCTTGCACCAATTCCTAAGATACCTTTTTTCTCTTTAAGAACGGTTAGCTTAATTCTATCTTCAGAAATTTTTAATAATTCTTTTGCTTTTTTAGTTGCTTCAGATAAAGTTTTTGCTTCTATTTCAACGTTTTTAAACATAACTTCATCACCCTTAAATTATTTCTTGTCTTTTTGCTTCGTATTTCTTTTCCATTCTCTTTCTATTGAAAGTTGTTTGACCAATTGCATATAGGTTCCCAATAATCCAATATAAAGCTAAGGCATTACTTGAAGCCGCTGCAAACACCATGAAGACAATCATCATAATGTTTACCATTTTCATTGTTTGCTCGGTTTGTTTAGCTTGATCTGTTTTTTGTTGACTGGCTGTGTTTTTAGCATAACTTGGTTTTCTCATAGACAATCTATTGAGTAAAAACATCGTTGCTCCAACAATAGCTGCTAACACATAAGAAATAATGTCTCCACCGATCGTTAAATCGATAAATCCTAAAAATTTACGAGCAGTATCTATTTTATCAGTAAACATTCCACCAGGTACAACGATTCTATGAACTACTTGATACATTGCAATAAAGATTGGCATTTGAAGTAATGGCATGAAGCATCCAAAAATATTTACTTTATATTTTTTCATCACTTTCATGGTTTCCATTTGCATCTTTTGCTGAGAAACAGGATCTTTTCTCATAGCATATTTTGCTTGGATTCTGTTTAATTCTGGTTGTGCCAATGACATATTTAATGATAAGTCATTACTTTTAGCATAAATCGGCCATGCAATTGTTCTAACTATAATGGTTGCTATAATAATTCCCCAACCAAAGCTTCCTCCAAATGAGAAGAAACTCATAACAAATCCAATTGGAATAATGAAAATATAGTTCCAAATGTATGTCCAGAAGCCATATTGCATTTTATCTGGTGTTTGAATTGGTGCTTGGTTGTTTCCTGGACGATAAGTTAGAACTTCATATGATGCTTCTTGACCTTCATAACTAATCTTTACCGTAGATTTCATTGGTTTTTTGCTTTGGAATTCATCATCATTAAAAGTTAATTCTTCGTGAGGAACCACTTTTTCTGTACCATCTGCGTAAACCACATTTAACCCAATACTATTTTTATTATATGGATTAGCAACTAAATTAACTAAAGAATCTGATATTTCTTTTAATTGTGTTAATCTAGCTACTTCTTTTTCTTCATCTGTTCCTTCTGTTGGAATCAGTGTTTGATAAAATCTAATGTTAGAAGTCACAATATCTGTTGCAGAACCTGCTTCATCTTTAACATAAGCTTCATATGATTGTTTGATTGTGACTTTATCTTTACTATTTTTAGAGTTTGTCACATCAATAGTTAAAGAGACAACATAAATATTTTCTTTTGTATCATGCTTTTTAACTGTTTTTTGCACAGATGGATTTTCAATTTTTTCTGTTGTGAATACAGATCCGCTGTTTTTTATCACAACATAAACACTATAATCTCCATCTTTAATGTCTAAAACATCGTTTGTTACATCTGTTTGGTCATAAACAACCTTATTTGGAGTAATCACTGAGTTAACTATAACTGGCTTTGATCCACAAGCTGTTAATATAAATACTAACGATGTTAACACGACAAGTGCGAATACTTTTTTAAAGTTTCTCATCTTCTATTTCCTTTCTGACGATCAGTTTTGATCTGATCATTAGTTTTTCTAGGTTTTCCTTAATTTCAGCAAAAGTTAACTCCCTAGCTTTAGGTTTTATCACGATTACAAATTCAACATCTGTACTTATTTCCTCTTTATAAAACCTAATAACTTCTCTGATTCTTCTTTTAATCAAATTTCTTTCATGTGCTTTGCCATATTTTTTACCAATGGACAAAGAAAATCTAAAATGATTAAATTCATCTTGTTTTTTAATATATATGACAAAAAACATGTTTCCTACTGTGTTTCTTTTTTTAAAGACCGCATCGATTTCGCTTGTTTTTTTTATTCTGTACTTTAGTTGCATGTTTTTTTAAAAAAAACTACCAAAAAAAATTCTTTGTTTTTTTCTGGTAGTTCTAGTTTTCTTATTAAATTTAAACTGTTAATCTTGCGCGACCTTTTGCTCTGCGACGTGCTAAAACTTTACGTCCATTTGCTGTTGCCATACGTGCTCTAAAGCCGTGTGT
>JAAYQV010000123.1 GCA_012519065.1 Phytoplasma sp. | reverse complement strand
GGCATAGGTCACTATACAGCGGGGGCTATTATGTCTATTGCCTATGAAAAACCATATAGTGCATTAGATGGAAATGTGATTCGTGTTTTATCTAGATATTTTAATATAGATGATAATATGCGATTAGAAAAACATCGTAAAAAGTTAAATCAAATCAATCAAGAAATCATTGAGACCATGAAAGACCCAAATGTATACACACAAAGTATGATGGAAATAGGGGCACTTATTTGTAGGCCCACACAAGTTGATTGTAATAACTGTCCATTAAAAGATGGGTGCCTAGGTTTTAAAAATAACAACGCTTTATCATATCCAATATTAGCCAAACTTGAAGAGAAAAAAGAGATTCACTATCAAACATTCATCTTAAAAAATGATAATAATCATTATGTTTTAAGAAAAAGAGATGAAAAACTTTTAGAAGGCTTTTATGAATTTCCTCAAATAGAATCAGAAAGTATCCATTATGCTATAGAAAAACTAAGCGATAGCGGGCTTAATATTGTGCATTATGAATATATTAAAACCGTTAAACACATATTCACTCACCAAATATGGATAATGGATGTTTATCAAGCAATTGGGACCACTACCAATGAATCTTACTATTTAATTGATCACTTAAATAAAATCCCTATGGCTACAGCGCATAAAAAAGTGAAGCTTTAACAGCTTCACTTAATTAATTCCAATAAGACTTCGTTTTTATTTATCGTTAAATAAAGTGGAATACCCAAGGCAAACATAACTATAAACTCACCAAGGAAAACCCAACCAAAATTGACCCAATATAAATTTGATGAAAACATATCCAAAAGATTCATACCAGGGTTAAGTTCTAACTGAATGATTAAAATAGGAATAATCAAGCCATTAAAAATGGCGGGGAAAAGTAAAGAAACTTTCCAGTATTTTCTCAATAAAATCATAAAGGTGACAGCTAAGGAACTTGCTGCTGTACCAACTAAGGCATCAATAATCCCAAAAGGACTAGATAAATTTGCTAAAAAAGTTCCTACCAACAAACCAAAAGCATATTTTGGTCTAAAAAACACAAGTATCAATAAAACTTCTGCAATTCTAAATTGTAAAAAATCAAAACTTAAGAAATGAAAAAGAAATACCAATACAACATACATAGACGCAACAATCACTTGTTGTGCCAAATCTTTAATTCTAAAACTATTCATCATATTCTCCCTGTTTTTATTCTATAGCTGGTTTCCTAGGGTACAGCTAAACTTTCTATTACTTATTATAACAAATTATGATATAATTACAAGTTGAAAGAGGTTATATTATGGCAATAAAATTTGAAGTATTACATACATGTAAGCAAAGTGGTGCAAGGCTTGGTAAACTAACAACACCTCACGGTGTTTTTGAAACACCTATCTTCATGCCTGTTGGCACTTTAGCTACAGTAAAAACATTGACTCCTGAAGAAGTAAAAGAAGTGTCTGAAGGCTTAATTTTAGGAAACACTTATCACTTATGGCAACAACCAGGCGAAAAAATAGTAGAAAAACATGGCGGAATTCGTGGATTTATGAACTGGGATGGTGCCTTATTAACAGATAGTGGTGGATTCCAAGTCTTTAGTTTAGCAAAAATGAGAGATATCAAAGAAGAAGGCGTTTATTTTAAACATCACAAAAGTGGTGCACCCTTATTTTTATCTCCTGAAAAAGCAATTGAAATTCAACAAGCGTTAGGTGCAGATATCATCATGAGTTTTGATGAATGTCCACCACCATATGAAAGTTATGAATATCAGAAAAAATCTGTTGAAAGAACACTTAGATGGGCCAAAAGAGGCAAAGATGCTTTAAAAACAGATCAAGCATTATTTGGCATTGTCCAAGGTGGTTTAAACAAAGATTTAAGAAAACATTGTGCTGAAAAACTTATAGAAATTGATTTCCCGGGATATTCTATTGGAGGTCTTTCTGTAGGTGAAACAAAAGCTGAAATGTATGAAATGACAGAATATCTTAAAGACATTCTTCCTAAAAATAAACCAAGATATTTAATGGGGGTAGGCGCTCCGGAAGATTTAGTAGAAAATGTTATCAACGGTATTGATATGTTTGACTGTGTTTTACCAACTCGCGTTGCAAGACACGGAACAGCCTTAACTACACAAGGAAAAGTTGTAGTAAAAAATCAAATGTATGAAGAAGATATGACAGAACTTGATCCTAATTTAAAAACCCCAGTTTCTAAATACACAAAATCTTATTTAAGACACTTATTTAAGGCCAATGAAATTTTAGGGATGAGACTATTGTCTTATCAAAACTTAGCATACTTAAAACATCTAATGCAAGAGATTAGAAAAGCAATTAAAGAAGATAGACTCTTAGATTTTAAAGAAGAGTTTTTCAAAACAACTAATTATCCAAAAGTAAGATAACAGTCTTTCTTTTATTGGCATTTTGTTATACAATGAATATGAATACTTTAGGAGGGATATCATGGTTTTTAATCGAACAGATGAATTTAATCAAAAACCAGTTATTAAGGTAGTTGGAGTAGGTGGCGGAGGAAATAGCGCTGTTAACCGTATGATTGAAAACGATGTAAAAGGCGTTTCTTTTGTGGCAATGAACACAGATGCTCAAGTCTTAAAAGTATCTAAAGCTGATGAACGATTACAATTAGGTAAAAGATTAACTCGAGGTTTAGGAGCCGGTGCCAAACCAGATATCGGAAGACAAGCAGCTATTGAATCAGAAGATGAAATAAGAGAAATGCTTAGTGACGCCGATATGGTTTTTATCACGGCTGGAATGGGTGGAGGAACTGGAACAGGTGCCGCACCAATCATCGCAAGAATCTCAAAAGAATTAGGATGCTTAACGATTGGTATTGTAACAAAACCATTCCATTTTGAAGGCCCAGGAAGAATGCAAGCCGCATTAGTTGGTTTAGAAGAACTAAAACCACATGTAGATACGCTTATTGTTGTCCCTAATGAAAGATTATTATCTATCGCAGATGCAAGTACTCAGTTATTAGATGCCTTTAGAGAATCAGACAACGTTTTAAGACAAGGTGTCCAAGGGATTGCAGAAATTATTGCCATTCCAGGATTAATTAACGTTGACTTTGCAGATGTTAGAACTGTTATGGAAAACAAAGGAACTGCTTTGATGGGCATTGGTATTGCATCAGGTGAGACAAGAGCTATTGAGGCTGCTAGAAAAGCAATTCACTCAAGATTACTTGAGGTGAGTATTGATGGAGCAACCAATGCGATTGTAAATATTGCAACCAGTACAAGCGTAGGTCTTTTAGAAATTCAAGAAGCTATCAATGAAATTAGAAATGCATCCTCAAGTGATTTAAATATTATTTATGGTTCAACCATTAATGCTGATTTAGGTGATGAGATGGTTGTGACAGTTATTGCAACTGGATATGAACTAAAAGCGAAAGATAATACCGTTGAAAGCTTAGTTAATGAATTATTCGAAGATAGATCATATACTGATGCTCCAAAAACATTTGTACCAACTAGTAGTTCAAATGCATATAAAAATGAATCAGAAAAAACAGAAGAATCAAGCAAGGAAAAGAATCTTCCTTCTTGGTTGAAAAAAACAAAGTTTTAAAAGGCCTAGAGCCTTTTTTAATGAAAAGAGAGGTATAGTATGAAAGTAGGTATTGTAGGGTTACCAAATGTTGGAAAATCCACTTTATTTAACGCATTAACCAAATCAAAAGTCTTGGCAGCTAACTATCCGTTTGCTACCATCGATCCAAACGTTGGTGTTGTAAGTGTTAATGACTTAAGATTAGATGTCTTAGAAAAAATATATAAACCAGAAAGAGTCATCCCAACATCTATTGAATTTATTGATATTGCAGGATTAGTTCAAGGTGCTTCAAAAGGGGAAGGATTAGGCAACCAATTTTTAAGCCATATTAGAGAAGTGGATGCTATTTGCCAAGTAGTTAGATGTTTTGATGATGAAAATATTACACACGTAGAAGGTAATATAGATCCATTACGTGACTTAGAAATCATAAAAATTGAACTATCACTCGCTGATTTAGACATCATTAACAGACGTTTACCACGTATAGAGAAAAAAGCTCAAATGAAAGTGGATGATTCATATATTGAGTTTAGTGCTTTAACTAAAGTGAAACAAATGATTGAAAATGAAGGGTCTTTAAAAGATTTAGATATTACCGATGAAGAATATAAAATGATTAAAAACTTTAATTTATTATCATTAAAACCAACCATTTATATTGCTAATTTACCGGATTATGATCTAGAAAAACCTCATGAAAATCTTCATTTTCAAGCCTTATTAAAAAAAGCAGACAGTGAAGGCATTTTGGTTGTTCCAGTTTCTGCACAAGTTGAATATGAAATTTCTGACTTAAATAAAGAAGAACAATTAGAGTTTTTACAAGCCTACGGTCTAACCTCTTCAGGATTAGATGAAGTGATTAGAAAAAGTTATGAATTACTAGGATTACAAACTTATTTTACAGCCGGAGTTAAAGAAGTTAGAGCATGGACCTTTTTAAAAGGTATGAAAGCACCTCAATGTGCAGGCATAATCCATACGGATTTTGAACGTGGCTTTATTAGAGCTGAAACAATATCTTATAAAGATCTTATAGAAGCAGGATCACCTTTAGCTGCCAAAGAAAAAGGTAAGGTTCGCTCTGAAGGTAAAGAATATGTTGTTCAAGATGGAGATATCATCTTATTTAGATTCAATGTTTGATCAAATTAAAGATTTAGATACTATTGTCTGTGCCTCAAAATATTTTACAATGGATGAAATTGTTAAAATCTATCATTTAGGTATCAAACATTTTGGTGAAAATAGAGTGGATGCTTTATTAGAAAAACAAGAAGCCTTAAACGATTTAAAAATCCATTGGCACTTTATCGGGCATCTTCAAAGAAATAAGGTAAAAGAGGTTATATCTAAAATAGAAGTTCTACATAGTTTAGATTCTGTTTTATTAGCCAAGGAAATTCAAAAGTATAGAAAAAAACCTTTAGATTGTTTCATTCAAGTGAATTTAACCAAAGAAACACAAAAATACGGTGTTTTAGAAGAAAATTTAAATCATTTTATCAAAGAAATTCAAAAATATGATAAAATTAACATAGTAGGCCTTATGTGTATGGGTCAATTAGATGATTCAGATAAAACCAAAGAAATATTTAAAAAGCTTAACGATTTAAATATCTCTTTAGGGTTAAAACAATTATCTATGGGAATGAGTCATGATTATTTACTTGCATTACCTTATCACCCTAGATATATGAGAATCGGTAGTTTATTTAAAGGAGTCATATAATATGTTTTTTAGAAAAAAGAAGAAAACAACAACTAAAACATCCGTAAAAACAGTAGATTCATTGATTTTAAGACAACTTGAAACCGATGAAGATGAGTTAATTACTGACTTGGCTTCTAATCTACTTAAAGGATCACCATTGATTTTAAACTTTGATTTACTCAATGTAGATGCCTCAAATAAAGTGATTGCTTTCTTTTCAGGTGTTGTTTACGCTATCAATGGACAAATAGAAACCATTAATGAAAAAACCTTTTTATTTGCAGATAAAGATGCTTTTCTTGATGGTAGTTTAAGAGGGTTTGTTGATCAATTATAAAATTTTATCGTGTGATGATAAGGACAAGTTTATTAAAAATAAGCATGCAAGCGAATTAGGGATGGTGAGAGCCTAATCATGTGGATTTAATAAATATCACCTTTGAACATATAAAAAAATAAGTGCTAAGTTAATTATTGCTTAGAACTAAGGTGGTACCGCGAAATTATTCGTCCTTAGAAGTTTTTTTAAGGGCGTTTTTATTTTATATAAAACAAAAGGAGATTATATATGGATTTTAAAGACACGCTATTAATGCCGAAAACTGAGTTTCCAATGCGTGGAAATTTAGGTGTAAATGAGATAACTATTCAAGAAAAATGGAAAAAAATTGATTTGTATCAAAAAGTATTAAAACAAAATAAAGACAACCAACCGTTTATCTTACACGATGGGCCACCGTATGCTAATGGCGACATACATATTGGACACGCTTTTCAAAAGACGTTAAAGGATTTTGTTTTAAGATATCAAACTATGAAAGGGCGCTATGTTCCATATATTCCAGGATGGGACACTCATGGCTTACCTATTGAAACAGCAGTCACTAAAAAAGGCATTGATCGTAAAACAATGTCTCGCGCTGATTTTAGAAAACATTGTAGAGAATTTGCTTTACAACAAGTTGAAAGACAAAAAGTACAATTTGAACGTCTCGGAATTTTAGGGGATTGGGACAATCCTTATTTAACTTTAGATAAAAGTTTTATTTCTGATCAAGTCAAGATTTTTTCAGAAATGGTGAAAAATGGTTTAATTTATAAAGGATTAAAACCTATTTACTGGTCACCATCATCAGAATCTGCTTTAGCTGAAGCTGAAATTGAGTATCACGATAAACAATCTAATTCTATTTATTTTACATTCAAAATGAATGATAATACTGAATTTAAAGACACAAGTTTAATCATTTGGACAACAACACCTTGGACTTTACCAGCCAACCTTGCGGTTTCTGCTAACCCATCTATGACATATGCTCATGTATTGGTTGATGGAAATAAATATATTGTTGCTAAGGCTTTACTTGAAAAACTAGCAACTGAATTACAATGGGATAACTATGAAATATTATCAACTTTCCCAGGTACTAAACTAGAAAATCTAACCTATACTCACCCATTATATCAAAGAGTAAGTCCTATTATTTTAGGTGACCATGTAACGGATGAAGATGGAACAGGATTAGTTCATACTGCACCAGGCCATGGGGAAGATGACTATATCGTTGGTAAAAAATATCATTTAGATATTTTATGTCCTGTTAATGAATTAGGGGTAATGACTCATGAGGCAGGCAAATATGAAGGTTTATTTTATGAAAAAGCCAATGACAGTATCATTGAAGATTTAAAACAATTAAATGCTTTATTAAAACATACCAAAATCACACACTCATATCCACATGATTGGAGAACAAAAAAACCAGTCATCTTTAGAGCAACTCCACAATGGTTTGCTTCTGTAAAAATGATTAAAGATCAATTACTAAACGAAGTATCAAAAACCACTTGGATTCCAAAATGGGGTGAGGTTAGAATATCTAACATGATTAAAGATAGAGAAGACTGGGTAATTAGTCGTCAAAGAGCATGGGGCGTACCTATTCCGATTTTTTATGCAGAAAATAATGAACCTATCTTAGATTCTAATTTAATCGATCATGTTGCGGATTTATTTTTAGAACACGGTTCTGATATTTGGTATGAATGGGATGCAAAAGACCTTCTACCAAAAGGTTATCAACATAAAGATAGTCCAAACCATCAATTTAAAAAAGAAGTTGATATTATGGATGTTTGGTTTGACTCAGGAACAAGTTATTCAGTTTTAAAAAGAAGAAACTTACCATTCCCTGCAGATTTATACTTAGAAGGGGCAGACCAACATAGAGGTTGGTTTAACTCATCTTTAACGACATCAACAGCAGCCTTTAAACAAGCGCCTTACAAAACTGTTGTAACACATGGATTTGTTTTTGATGGTCAAGGCAGAAAAATGAGTAAATCATTAGGAAATGTCGTAGATCCTTTAGTTGTTATGAAACAAAAAGGTGCTGATTTATTAAGAATGTGGGTTGCTAATATTGATTATCAAAGCGATGTAAGAATTAGTGATGAAATGATGAATCAAGTGGCAGAAATGTATCGTAAAATCAGAAATACTTTACGTTTCATGATTGGTAATCTAAACGATTTTACACCTGAAACCGATTATATAGGATATTCTATGCGAGGTAATTTAAATCGTGCAGTTACCATCGAATTTGATCAATTAATCAATCGTGTTTTAGAAGCGTATGAGCAATATGAATTTGATAAAGTTACAAGATTGATTGTCCCATTTATTACTAACAGAATTAGTGCTTTTTATCTAGACTACACAAAAGATATTTTATATATTGAAAAAGTTAATGATTTTGAAAGACGTGCTATTCAATCAACCATTTATGATATGACTATGGGATTATTAAAGGTGTTAACTCCAATTATTCCTCATACAACATCAGAAGCCTATAGCCATTTACCATTTGATAAACTTGAAGATGTTTATCTTGAAAGAATGCCTAAAGTTAGTCAAAGATTTGATGAAAAAATTATGAATGCTTATGAATTATTTGAAGAAGTAAGAGAAGATGTTTTAAAAGCACTTGAAGAAGCTAGAGATCAAAAAATCATCGGGAAATCCTTACAAGCAGAACTAAATTTCGAAATCACAGAACAAATGAGCGCAGCTTTTGATACATTAGATATTAAAAAGAATTTAAATCAAGTTCTTATTGTTTCAAAAGTAAATTTAAGCATTAAAGATAAGTTAAATATTGAAGTAAAACAAGCATCAGGTCATGTATGTTCACGTTGTTGGAATATTGTAGAATCAGTTAATAATGATAACATCTGTTCAAGATGTCAAAAAGTATTGGAGGAATAATATGAATATATTGGTAGTTAATGATGATGGTATAGATTCAAAAGGATTAGAAGTATTAACCAAGGCTTGTGCCCATATTGGGCGCGTTTATGTCACTGCACCAGCATTTGAACAAAGTGCTAGAAGCCATGCAATGTCTTTGGTTGACAATATCAAAGTAGAAGTATTGCAAAACGGTTTAGTTGGTGCAGATAAAATACTTAAAGTTCATGGAACACCGGTTGATTGTGTCCGTGTAGGTATGAGCCTTTTTGATGTTGAATTCGATTTAATTGTTTCTGGTATTAATCTAGGCCCAAATCTAGCTACAGACGTTCTTTATTCAGGTACAATTGCGGCAGCGATGGAAGGTCATTTATATAAAGTGCCTGGTATCGCTATTTCTGCTCCTAACTTTGAAATACCTTACTTACTAGATGAAACAGTCAAACTTTTAGATGAAATTATTGAAGCAGAACTTTACTTAGATACAACGGTTTTAAATATTAATTTCCCTAAAGCGAGTTATCAAAAACCGTTGGGGACAGCTATTACCAAACAAGGTAGAAGAGTTTATGAAACTGATCATGTTCCTACAGATGACCCAACCATTTATCAACAAAATTTTAGTATCATTAGATATCAAGAAGAAGAAGATAGCGATGTAACAGCTTTTGAAAATGGTTATGTTTCTATCACTCCATTACAAATTGATCACACAGATTATCGAAAAATTAAATCTATAAAATGATAAATATGGTAATATATATATGAAAGTGGTGATATCATGGCGTATTTTCATTTGCATTTTTTTAAAGAAAAAAGCAGAAAAATTGATATAGATGCATTGATTAGTTTCTTTGAGAATTTTGAGGAAATAGAAGTTCAAATGGATGAGGTAAGCGCTAGATTTATCTATACACACCCACGATTAGGCTTTAAAGCAACTTTCATTATTACTCCTAAATCGGTTGTTCCTAATATTTATCGTCTAAATCCTAGATTTTTAGATTTAAATTTCAGATTAGATATTCCGCTTTTTTATGCAGACTATGTTGTTGAAGAAATTTTAAAGCTGGTAAAAAAATTGGTGACATCCTTTAATTTCTACGTTTATAGTGAAGCTTTTGAAGATGTCTTATCATTTAAATCAGAAACTATTTTAAAAGCTTATATTTTAGTAAAGGAAGCTTATATCTCAAAATATCCAAACCAACTAGATACCTATTATAAAGTGTCTAAAGAAAAACTTTCTAATATCTTAAGATACTTAGATGATTTACTAGAACTTCAAATATATTATAAGGACTTAAGAACATATGTTCCAAAATACGTCTTTTATGTCACTAAAACCAAAGAGGTTATCACATTAATCGAATGGAAAGAAGATAGCTTAACTGTTTTCCCTCCAGAATTAGACTATATTTTACTAAGGCAAGGACAACGATTTAAAGTAATTGAATATCATCAGTTTTTAGAAAATGCATCTAAATTACTATTAGATGTCCCTGGCTTTTTAAAAGGAACTAAAGTTATTACAAAGAAAAATGCTAAGAAAATTTTTAAACTAGCAAAAAATAAAAAGAAAACGCCAGACTTAGAACTGGATTTACAACAATTACAAAACATTACATATCATCAATTGATTGATTAAAAGGGAGAATAATATTGATAAAGCGTATTACAGCACATCTATTTGGATTTACACTAGTTGGATTAGGAGTTTCACTCATTATTTTTTCTAATCAAGGAGCTTTTCCTTTAGATGCGTTAAACTGGTTTTTAGCAGAACTAACACCAATTGAGTTTGTGGACAATGGGGTTTGGAACTATATTATGAGTACTGTGATTGCAATTGTCACATACTTAATTATTAGAAAACCTAAAGTATTTATAAGTATCATCATGGTTTTATTTGTAAGTTTAGCTATTTCATTATTTGGTAGTTTAATTTCAAATACTTTACCCGAACACATTGCTCTAAAAATTATTCTAGCTCCAGTAGGGCTAATCACTATTGCCTTTGGAGCCAATTTTACTATTGTAAGTGGCTTACCTGCAGCACCTGTTGAGCAACTTATGGTTGTTTTAACTCTTCATACCAACTCATTGAAAAGATCTAGATATTATATGGAAGCAGTTTTTGCTGTATTCGCTATTATTGCAGGATTGATCTACGGAGATTTATTTAAACAAATTGGTTGGTTCAGTATTGTTGCAATTTTATTTATAGGTCCTTTAATGGAGCTTTTAATGCCATTAAATGAAAAAATAATAGGTTTAAAGGAGAATGAAAATGAAGTTAAATGAAATGATTGATCATACCAAACTTGGTCCAACGGTTTCTAAAAAAGATATTGAAAAATTAGTTAATGAAGCCATTGAGTATGATTTTAAGAGCGTTTGTGTTTCCCCATTATGGGTATCATACGCAGCTAAGCTATTGAAAAATCAAAAACCATTGGTTTGTACAGTCGTAGGATTTCCTCATGGTACACATACCAAAGAAGTAAAAGCTTATGAAACTAAAGATGCTATCTTAAACGGTGCAGATGAAATCGATATGGTTGTTAATGTCTCTGCTGTAAAAGCACAAGATGAAAAAGCGGTTTTTGAAGATATTAAGGCAGTAGTCGATGCAGCAAGCGGAAAAACTGTTAAAGTCATTATTGAAACAGCTTATTTAACCAAAGAAGAAATTGTTTTAGTATGTAAACAAGCTTTAAAAGCTAAAGCTAATTTTGTTAAAACATCCACAGGTTACGCTTCATCAGGGGCAAACAAAGATGATGTTAAACTGATGAAAGAAACTGTTAAAGATGCCTTAGAGGTAAAAGCCTCTGGTGGCGTTAGAAGTTTTGAAGATGCCATGATTATGATTAATGCTGGCGCAACTAGAATTGGAACTTCAAATGGGATTGCACTCATTAACCACGAGGAAGCAAAAGAGGGTTATTAATATATAAAAAAAGAAAGAAGGTACGTATTATGTCAACACCACACATTGAGCTAAATGATAAAAACTTAGTAGCGAAAACTGTTTTAATGCCTGGAGATCCATTAAGAGCTAAATTTATAGCTGAAACTTTTTTAGAAGATATTGTACAAATCAATGGCGTTAGAAACATGTTAGGATACACGGGTACATATAAAGGAAAAAAAGTCACTGTTATGGGGTCTGGAATGGGTATGCCAAGCATTGGTATTTATAGCTATGAACTTTATAAATTTTATGATGTAGAAAACATTATTAGAGTCGGTTCAGCAGGTGCATACAGTCCAAAATTAAACGTTTATGACGTTTTCTTAGTTCAAGATGCCTACAGTGAGTCAAGTTATGCTAAAACAATGGGATTATCTGATAGTAACGTTTTACCAGCAACTTCTAGCTTAAACAAAAAAATAGCTGAAACTGCAGAAAAATTAAATATTCCAATTCATGAAGGAAGAATTCACTCATCTGATGTTTTCTATAGACTTAATTCAGATGAATATAAAACGATTTTATCAGACTATAATGCTTTAGGTGTAGAAATGGAGTCTTTTGCTTTATTTGCCAATGCAAAAGCATTAGGAAAAAATGCAGCCTGTATTTTAACAATTTCAGATTCATTTGTTACCAACGAAGCAACCAGTCCAGAAGAAAGACAAACTGCCTTCACTAAAATGATGGAACTTGCTTTAGAAAGTATTTAAATGATTGCTATTAATAAAAATAAGTCTTTTAAAACGATACAAATTGTTTTCTGGTTTAAAGAAGAATTAAATCTAGAAACGATAGGGTATCGTTTTTTACTTAGTAAACTTCTAAGGTATGCTACTGATCAAAACCCTACACCTAAGCAATTTAATGAAAAATTATCCTTTTTATACGGTACTAGATTAGTAGAAAATGTTAAACTGACTAAAGATAGTCATTTTATATGTTATGTTTTAACCTTGCCAGATCCAAAGATTATAGAAGAAAGTCATTTATTAGAGGAAACATTGCTTTTGGTAAAAGAAATGATTTATCATAGAAAACTATTTGATGAAAAACATTTTAAAGTAGTTAAGCAAAATAGTCTTGATATGATTGATAAGATTAAAGAAGATAAAACCAATTACGGTAAATTAAAATATTATCAAACTATCTATAAAGATCACCCTTTTGGACAAATGTCTACCGGCTCAAGAAAATTATTAGAATCTATTACTTTAAATGATTTATATAATTATTATCAAAATGAATTTTTAGACAATGAATTAATCATCACTATGAATGGTAATTTAGAAGACAACGATATCAATCTAGTAGAAAAGATGTTTAAAACTACTTTAACTACTAAAGATCAAATGGAGTATACCCCCTTTATTTACCCAACGGAAGCTGTCATTAAAGAAGAGAAAATCTCAATGCAACAAGCATTAATTTATATAGGTTATCATAGTCCAATTACCTATTTTGATGACTTATATGAAGCTATGTTATTACTTACTATTATCATTGGTAGTTCACCGGAATCTCGCTTATTTAAAATCATAAGAGAAGAACAAATGCTTGCCTATGATGTAGATACAGAATTTGATTTTGATCGCGGGTTATTAACCTTATACGCTGGTGTAGATACACAAGATAAAGATGAGGCTCTTTCAAAGATCATGGAAATTATGGAATCCATACTTGACTATGGAGTTAGTTATGATGAACTATATCACGCTAAAAGTTATTTAAAAAGTGTTTTATACACATCACTGGATTATCAACTCTCACATTCAATAGAAGCCTTCATTCATCTTTTATGCCGCCAAAATTTGACTTTAGAAGAACGCATAGAAAGAATTGATGCTGTAACTATTGAAACAATAAAAAACGCTTTAAATAGCCTAAGATTAACTAATGTTTTTATTTTACATGGTGGTGATGAAATTGCGTAGTTTAAATTATCAAGAAATGTTAAGATTTTATACAAAGGATGGTATGGAAGTCGTTTTATTAAAAGACTTAAGTCATTCTACATATATACAATTGGATATTGATTTTGGGTCTTTTGATTTAATGTATGAAAACGAGCAAAATCAATTGGTATCACTTACTCCAGGCATTGCGCACTTTTTAGAACATAAAATGTTTGCGATGGATGATCAGACAGATGCATTTACCTATTTTACTCAATTAGGCTTACAAGCAAATGCAATGACCTCTTATGAAACTACATCATATACTTTAGCAGGTAATGAAAATGTAGAAGAAGGCTTACTATATTTACTCAAAATGATTGATAAACCTTATTTTACTGAGGAAAATGTTGATCAAGAGTTTAACATTATTGCTGAGGAAATTCGTATGTATAATGATGATGTAGATTCTGTAATCCAACTTAAAATACTTAGAATGCTTATGGATAAACACCCTATCATCCATGATATTGCCGGAAGAATTGAGGATATTGAATTAATAGATGTTCAAATGTTAGAAGAAGCTTATCAAAATTACTATCAACCTAAAAGACGTAAATTAATGATCAGTGGGCCTATTGATTTAGATACTTATCAAAAATTAATTTTAAGTCATGACTCACCTTGGGATACTAGACCTACTAAAACTTACTTCCCAGAAGAAAGAAAAGAAGTTGTTTCATCGTTTGAAGTCATTCAAATGGATGTAGTAAAACCTAAATTGGTTGTTGGCTTTAAGTTTAATATGGATAAAAAGGGGTTAGCCTTATTAAAAGAGGAAATCATTGCAGTTACTGCATTTAATTTTCTTTTTGGTATGCTTTCTGATTTTTATGAAAAAGCCGTAGATGCTGATTTAATTAATGAGCCTATTGGATATCAGTTAATTAATGAAGGACATATTTTTACTGCAATTATTCAAACTGAAAGCTTTGATTTATTAAAGTTAGATGCTTTATTAAAAAGCACTGTTTTTAATTTTGATGAAAACAGTTTTTCAGAGGAAGTTTTAAGTTTAATTAAAAAAATCATGATAGGTCAGCAAATATTTTCACTCAATGAATTTGAAAATAAATTATATTTATTTAGCAAATACGACCCATACAACGTTAGTTTTGACGATGTCATAGATTTAATTCAGCAAACATCAAAAGAAGAAATCATTCAGTTTATTAAAAGTATTTTGCCTGAACAACTTTCAACCTTGTATGTAGAACGAAAAATAGATGATGAGACAGATTTAGTTATTTAATCTATCTCATTTTTTTTTGCTTAAAATCGTTGTTTTTTAATATAAGATCATAAATATTATGATTAATTTTTAAGTTTATAAAAAATATAAATAAAAAAAGTAAAATTTGTATACTTGTCTATTATTAAAATAGATTCTGCATTTTTGAATCTAAATTGTGGGAGTATAAAATACTAGCAAGGGGGAGTGCTTGTGTTAAATCAAGTGATAATAGTAGGAAGATTAACTAAAGATCCAGAACTTAAAAATATTGAGAACGGAAAGAAAGTTATCGAATCAGTTTTAGCTGTTAAAAGAGCTTTTAAAAATTATGAAGGTGAATATGAGACAGACTTTATAAAGTGTACTTTATGGGAAAACTTAGCAGTTTACCTAAAAACATATTGTAAAAAAGGCGATTTGATTGCTGTTAAAGGTAGACTTCAAGTAAGAAAAATAGAAAATGATGATAAGATATATTCTATTTTAGAACTCATTGGTGAGAAAATTACCTTTCTTTCAACAGCTAAAAACAACGAATTAGAAACTGAATGAGAAAAAGGAGCTATTTGATAGCTTCTTTTTTTTATATTCCTTATGCCTTGCCTTTAAAAATGTTATAATAAGTAATGTAAGCGAGGTGGTATTATTAAAGGTTTATACATCCATATTCCTTTTTGTGAATATATTTGTCATTATTGTGACTTTGTAAAACGAGTACCTAAGAATGAAGATATGATTGATACTTATTTAGATAGGTTAATAGATGAAATTAATCTTTATAAAGATCAATTTGATAGTATAGAGACCATCTATATTGGTGGTGGCACACCAAGTATGTTAAATATAGAGCAGTTAGAAAAACTTTTTAAAGCATTATCTACTATCAACCCATTAGAATATACCATAGAAGTTAATCCAGATAGTTATACTAAAGAAAAAGGTGAACTATTTAAAGCCTATGGTTTAAATAGAATTAGTTTAGGTGTTCAAAGTTTTAATGATGATATTTTAAAATATGTCAATAGAAAACATAACAAGAAACAAATTTTTGATACGGTTGCTCATTTAAAAACACTTAAAATTCCTTATATAAGCATTGATTTAATTTATGCTATTCCAGGTCAAACAATGGAATTGATTAAGCAAGATTTAGAATATGCCAATCAATTAGATATTACACATATTTCTTATTATTCTTTGATCCTAGAAGATAAAACATATTTTTATCATCAATACTTAAAAGGAAACTTTAAGCCAATGGAAGAGGATATTGAAGCTAATATGTTTGAATACATCACTCAATATTTAAAAAACGAAGGTTTTGAACATTATGAGATTTCTAACTATGCTAAAAATGGCCACTACTCTAAACATAATCTAATTTACTGGAGTTTAGGAGAATATATTGGTGTTGGGTTAGGTGCACATGGTTTTATAAATAACTATAGAACACTCAATGAGCGTTCATTATCTAAGTATTTAGATCACTTTACATTATCAAAAACACTACAAACTAAAGAAGAATTATTACAAGATGAACTCATTTTTGGTTTAAGAAAAACAAAAGGTGTTTCATTGGAACATATAAAGAAAACATATGATATTGATTTGTTTGAAAGATACCCTAAATTAAAGGAAAAAATGGACCTTGGTCTTCTTCAATTAAAAAATAATCATTTATCATTAACTGAGGTAGGCATGATGTTAGGTAATCAGGTCTTTGTCTTATTCATATGAAATATTTAATTAAAGATTTTCAATATTATTTATCCAATGAACTAGGGTTATCAAAAAATACCATTAGTGCTTATATAAAAGATTTAGAACAATACCAAGCCTTTTTAGAAAAGTATCATCATATAAATAAAGTTGATCGTATAGAGAGAAAACAAATTGAAGGGTTTATCAATAGTTTAAAACGAAAAAATATCAGTAGTAAAACCATATCAAGAAAACTTACTAGCATTAAAAAATTTCACAGTTTTTTACTGTTAGAAAAAGAAGTTGATGAAAATATTGCTTTAAACTTTAACATGCCTAAAACAGAAAAAAATCTACCTAAAGTTCTTTCTGTAGATGAGGTTGTTTCATTACTAGAAGCCATTGATAGAACAACAGATTTAGGTCTTAGAAATCTTGCGTTATTAGAACTCATATATGGTTCAGGATTAAGAGTTTCAGAGCTATTAGACTTAAAATTAGGTGACATACACCTCAATCAATCTTATGTGATTGTAACTGGTAAAGGTTCTAAAGAAAGAATGGTACCTATCTCAGATATGGCAGTTATTGCAATTAGAAACTACATTACAAAAGCGCGCGAAAAATTAATGAAAAAAGAGAGTCATTCTTATCTATTTGTTAATCAATATGGAAAACGTTTATCTAGACAAGGATTTCATAAATTGTTAAAAAAATTAGCGATAGATGCCAAAGTTGAAACCGAGTTATCACCACATACTTTGCGTCACTCATTTGCTACACATTTGCTAGAAAATGGTATGGACTTACGTAGCCTACAAAACCTATTAGGGCACGAAGATATTTCAACCACTCAAATTTATACACACATTAGTCAAAAAAGAATCAAAGAAATATATAACAAAGCACATCCACGTGCAAAGGAGGAATCATAATGTTTAAAAGAGTTTTTTTAATTGTCTTAGATAGTTTAGGGATTGGAGAGGCGCCTGATGCTAAAGACTATAATGATGAAGGAGCAAATACTATTGGACATATTGCAGAGCGAATGAATCTACATATACCTAATTTACAAAGTTTAGGTTATGCAAATATTGCTGCGATAAAAAATGTCCCATCTATTGAACATCCATTAGGGTATTATACTAAAATGGAAGAAGCTTCTTTAGGGAAGGATACAATGACTGGACACTGGGAAATTATGGGTTTATACATCACAACACCATTTCAAACTTTTACAGAAACAGGTTTTCCAGAAGAACTTATTTTGGAGTTAGAACAAAAAACGGGTAGAAAAGTCATTGGTAATATCTCTGCTTCAGGCACTGAAATTATAAAAGAATTAGGTGAGGAACACATGAAAACAGGTGATTTAATTGTCTATACTTCAGCTGATTCTGTATTACAAATTGCGATGCATGAAGATATTATTCCAATAAAAGAACAGTATCGAATTTGTGAAATCGCAAGAGAAATTACAATGAAACCTGAATGGAAAGTAGGACGAGTTATCGCTAGACCATTTATAGGAACTAATAAAGATGACTTTAAACGTACACCAAATAGACATGATTATGCATTAAAACCATTTGAAAAAACATCCTTAAACTTTTTAGAAGAGGCTGGATTAGATGTCATTGCTTTAGGTAAAATAAACGATATTTACGATGGATATGGTATTACTGAATTTAGTAAAACTGTTTCAAATGATGATGGGATGGAACAAATTACCGCGTGGGCTTCAAAAGATTTTACTGGTTTATGTTTTCTTAATTTAGTAGACTTTGATGCTTTATATGGTCATAGAAGAGATCCAATTGGTTATGGTAAAGCTATTGAGAAGTTTGATCAAGATTTGCCTAAACTACTAGAAAAATTAAGAGAAGATGATCTATTAATTATAACAGCTGATCATGGAAATGACCCGATACATCATGGAACAGACCATACAAGAGAATACGTGCCTTTGATCTTGTATAGCAAAAAATTTAATGGTGGAAAAGCTCTTCCAATTTCAAAAACTTTTGCTGATATTGGTTATACGATTAATGATAATTTCAAAACGCAAACACCTAAAAATGGTAAGTCATTATTACCGTTTCTTAAGTAAAAAAAAGCGACCTTATTTTATATAAGGTCTTTTTTTATGAAAAATAATAAGTTTAGTAAAAATAATAAAAGTTTATATATAGTATACATAAATAACTTTTAAGTATTGATGTTAATAATGAAATTTTTATATGCGTTTAGTCAATTTTTAAACAGACATTAAAGGATATCTTATGTAAAAAAAACTTTAGTGGTAAGATAATAGTATTAGAAAATAAAACAACATTTTTTTTTAAAATGATTAATGACTTTAATTTTAAAATAATATAACAGTAGAAGTTTAATTAATAAAAAAAAGAACTTAAAGATAAGCTCTTTTTTTATTTTATAAATAAATAGAAAAAACATTAAGTTTAGTAAAATTAATTAAAGTTTATATATAGTCAACATAATGTTTTTTATCAATATTAGCAGAAAGTAATAAAAGTAGTAGAATTCTTGCCTTCTGACTGTTTAAATTACCACCCATAATAACACCTAAAGAACTTAAATGATACCCACCACCTTCATAAGCATAAGTATCAAGTACACGGCCTTTATGGCATCTTGAAACTAATAGAACAGGTATGTTATGATCAATGGCATTTTTAATACCTGGGATCATTTGAGGTGGTACATTTCCACGACCTAAAGCTTCTAAAACTATACCATCTACCTGTTGTTCAACTAAGTAATTTAGGAGGTTAGAAGTTGTTCCTGCAGCTACTTTTATGATTTCAACGGTTTTATTAAGTTTAGTTAAACTAATTTTAGGTTTATTTTTAGTAGACTCACGATAATATAAAACATTCATATCATCTACAATACCTAGTGGGCCAAACTCTTCAGATTTAAAGGTATCCAGTGAAACTGTGTGTGTTTTAGTTACCTCAGATGCAGCATTGATCTCATCGTTTAATACAACCAATACCCCTCTGTTTTTTGATGACTCTGACGCGGCAACTAAAATAGATGATGCTAGATTTAAAATACCATCATATCCTAATTCAGATTGATTTCTCATGGAACCAGTAAGTACCACAGGCTTGTCTGTATTCAAATATAAATCAAGAAAATATGCGGTTTCCTCGATAGTATCCGTCCCATGAGCTAATACAAATCCATCATAGTTAGATGTCAGATTTGATTCAATAAGTTTACCAAAGTTAAACATATCATCTGGTGTGATATAAGGAGATGGCTTGAAGGAATGTTCAATGAAATCAATTTCGATTGCTCTAAGCGCGCCCTTTAAACTGTGAGTTAGATCACTTGTATCTAAATTTAAAACGGTTTTTTCATTGGTAGTATCTTTTTTCATAGAAATTGTACCACCAGTTAATATTACTAAAATTCTTTTATTTGTCATTATTTATCACCT
>JAAYQV010000122.1 GCA_012519065.1 Phytoplasma sp. | reverse complement strand
AGTTAGTTGATCTTGTGTAATGATGGTCTTTTTTTCATCAACTATCTTACCTGTCACATCATAAGTATCATATAAGTAATCAAAAATGATTCTACCTTCATATGCTTTATCTAAATCTTCAAATAGGAAAGAAAGTTTGGTTGCTTTATTGAAGCATACGATTAAAAGACCGGTTGCAAAAGGGTCTAGTGTTCCAGTATGGCCAATTTTTTTGATATTAAATTTCTTTCTTAAATGATAAATCACATCAAATGATGTCATTCCCTTTTCTTTATTGATTAAAAAAATTCCGCTCATATACTTCACCTTTTATATTATATCATAGATGATAAATAAAAAAACTCAGTTACCCTGAGTTTTCTTGGTTAGAATTTTTAAAAATTATTTGTGTTCATCCATCCACGCAACTAATTTTTCACGTGGTTGATAGCCACTTTGACGTGCAACCTCTACACCATCTTTATATAAGATAAGTGTTGGTACGCTTCTAATTTGGCTTTCAACTGCTAGCGGACGATGTTGGTCAATATCTACTTTATAGATATTCACATCATCTAATTCTTTACTTAATTCTTCTAATACTGGCATTAACATTTTACATGGTCCACACCATGTTGCAAAGTAGTCAACCAATACTAAACCTTTACTATTAACTACTTCTGAATAATCTTCACCGCGATATTCGATCATCTTGGCGCCTCCTTATAATTATTATCTATCTTGATTATAGGTCTTTTACTGTTATATTTCAACCTTAACGCTCTTATTTTAATGTAACAACTGTCACACCGTTTAAACCTTCACCTTCTTGGCCATATCGATAAGATGAAACATAAGGAGATGTTTTTAAATATTCATAAACAGCCTTCCTTACAGCGCCTGTCCCAAACCCATGAATAACTCTTAAATACGGCATATTTGCCAAATAAGCCCTATCCATAGCTTGTTCCATAGCTTCTGCTACATCTTCATATCTAAAGCCTCTTAAATCTAATTCTAGTGAGGCGTTTTTATTAGGAGTAGTGCCTGAGAAGCTTTTTTTAGGTTTTGTTTGTTTTTGAATTTCTTTTTTTCTTTCTAATTCTAAATCGTTTTTAGAAAACTCTAGTTCAAATTGGCCAAAGGATACTAAATATTTTTTATTTTTAACTTGTTTAACTGTTCCTGTTTGACCATAGGGTTTAATTAATACAGTATCTCCTGGGTGAATAACCTCTGTGTTTGTTACTTTGGTTTGTGAAACTTCTTTATTGATTTGATGTTTAGCTTTAGCTAGTTCTGGTTGTGTTAGTCTATCTTTTTCTTTAAGCTCTTCAATTAAGTTTTTAGCTTCTTCTTGAAGTTTTTTCCATTTGAGTTCTTCTTTGTTTTTAATTTTTAAAATTTCTTTTTCAAAACTTGCTTTTTGGAACCTTAGTTCTGATTCATATAGTTCTTTAGTTTCTAAAGCTTTTTCTTTAGCTATTTCTAAATTGGTTTTTTCTTCTTCTAATTGTTTTTTCTCTTCATTGAGTCTTTCAATGATTTTAGTTAAATCAGATTCATATTTTTGGCTTAAAAGTTTAGCATCATCGATAACACTTTGTTTTAACCCTAAGCTTTGTGCAATGAGTAAGGCATTTGATGAACCACTAATACCCATTTGTAGTTTATATAAAGGTTTAAGTGTTTCATGGTCAAACATCATACTTGCAGGCATGATTTCTTTGTGTTCAAAACTATATTGCTTTAATTCTGAATAGTGTGTTGTAACAAGCATGCTTACCTGATGTTTTTTGATTTCGTTAATGAGCGCTATGGCAAGTGATGTTCCCTCATTTGGATCTGTCCCAGTTCCAATTTCATCAATGAGTAACAATTGATTTTCGTTTAATGTTTCTATCATTTCTTTTAATTTAACTAAGTGGGAAGAAAAAGTGGATAAAGATTGCTCGATGGATTGTTCATCCCCGATGTCTGCAAACACTTTATCATAGATATTTAAGTTACTTTGTTCATTGGCAGGGATAAGTAGGCCTGATTGCATCATCACGGTTAATAATCCTACGGTTTTTAAAACAACGGTTTTACCTCCAGTGTTTGGTCCTGTAATTAAAATGATGGGTTTATTTTTATCTAGTGATAAATTAAGTGGGACTACTTTGTTTGGATCAAGTAAAGGATGTCTGGCATT
>JAAYQV010000121.1 GCA_012519065.1 Phytoplasma sp. | reverse complement strand
CTGCAACCAAGATGTTGAAGATACGCGTTTCATTGATTCCAGTTAATGTGATTGTGTTAAGTTATTTAACCATTCTCATTAATCAAAGGATGCATCCAATTTATGAAACTTTTATAGAGGGATAAAAATATCCCTTTATTTTTTTATAGATTTAAAAGATATGTACTAAAAATGTTATAATGAATATGGTGAAGAAAATGATAAAAATTATAGGCGGCGGATTAGCCGGTTCAGAAGCAGCATACTACTTAGCAGAAAAAGGCATTAAAGTTCGATTATATGAAATGAGAAACAAAGTGATGACACCCGTTCATCAAACCAATCTTTTAGCTGAATTGGTATGTTCTAATTCATTAAGATCAAATGATCCCCACAATGCGGTAGGAATGTTAAAAGAAGAAATGAGACAACTAAACTCAATTGTTTTAAAAGCGGCAGAAGAAACACAAGTTCCAGCAGGCTCAAGTTTAGCTGTTGATAGAACCTTGTTTTCACAATATATTACCGATAAAATTAAGAATCATCCCAATATAGAAGTCATTACAGAAGAAGTAGAATCTTTAAATATAGATGAATATACTATCATAGCGGCAGGTCCTTTAGCCAGCGATAAACTATTTAATTTTCTGTCTAAAACCATCCATCAAACCAATCTACATTTTTTTGATGCAGTAGCCCCAATCATCAGTGCAGAAAGCATCAATATGGAAAAAGCATATTTAAAAAGTAGATATGATAAAGGAGAAGCGGCCTATATTAATTGTCCAATGACAAAAGAAGAATATGAAAACTTCTATGAAGCTTTGATGAATGCTGAAAAAGTAATGCCAAAAGGCTTTGAAAAAAACGTTTTTGAAGGTTGTATGCCTATTGAAACAATGGCAAAACGTGGAAAAGAAACGCTTTTATACGGACCTTTAAAACCTGTAGGACTTGATCATGAGGGTGTCAAATATCATGCGGTCGTTCAACTCAGACAAGATGATGCAAAAAAAACCATGTATAACATGGTAGGATTTCAAACACAATTAACCTGGCCAGAACAAAAGAAAATCATTCAAATGATTCCAGGATTAGAAAAAGCAAATATTCTTAGATATGGTGTTATTCATAGAAATACTTATATTGAAAGTCCAGAGGTTTTAAATGAAGGATATCAAGTCAAAGAATTTCCAAAATGGTTTTTTGCAGGACAAATTAGCGGTGTTGAAGGTTATGTAGAAAGTGCTGCTAGTGGACTATCAGCGGCCATCAACCTACTTTCCTACATTCAAAAAGGAAAAATCAATCCGTTACCAAAAGATACGATGATGGGTGCTATGGCGCGTTATATATCAACACCTAATCGATCATTTGTGCCAATGAATGCTAATTTAGGGCTCTTAGATCCTCTAACTGAAAAACATAAAAAAAACATGAGAAAAATGTTATATTATCAAAGATCTCAAAAAGCTATGGAAGAGTATTTAAATGAAAATTGATGTTGTTGATAATTTTAAAACATATTTAACGGTAGAAAAAAATTATTCAAACCACACCATCCAAAGTTATATTGAAGATGTCAAAGAGTTTGAAAATTTTATTTTAAGAGAGGATTTGGCACCAAGTCTTTTAAAAGCTACGCGTGAAAGATTAGCAAGAAACTATATTTCTAGTTTAGATGAAAAAGGATATAAAAAAACAACCATCGCAAGAAAAGTTTCATCGCTTCGGATGTTTTACCAATATTTACAAAATCAACAGTTAGTTGAGATCAATATTTTTCAAACCGTAGTCACACCTAAAATAGAAAAAAAACTACCTAAAATTATTGAAACACCTGAAATCAAACAATTATTTGATTCAATAGACACATCTACAGCATTAGGCTATCGTAATTTAGTCATCCTAGACTTACTATATAGTTGTGGGTTAAGGGTAGAAGAGTTAGTTTCGTTAACTATTAAAGACATTCATTTAGGTAATGAGCAAATACTCATTCATGGAAAAGGAAGAAAAGATCGATACGTTCCTTTACATCATAAACTAATCACAGAACTTAAACATTATCTTACATACACAAGGCCTGTTTTATTAACCAAGGGTAGTGATTTAAATACACCATATGTTTTAATTAATTACAAAGGAACCCCATTAACAACTAGAGGCGTTAGAGTCATCTTAAATGACATCATAAAAAAAGCAGGAGAAACATATCAGCTACACCCACATATGTTAAGACATGCATTTGCAACCAGTTTACTTAATAATGGAGCAGATTTAAGAGTGGTCCAAGAACTATTAGGACATGCGCACCTTAAATCCACCCAAATATATACACACGTATCAAGCGAAATACTAAAAGAAAAATATAGCCAAGCGCATCCAAGGATGGTGAAAGATCATGAGAAAAATAACTCATCAAATAATTGAAGAAGAAATGAATTTTTCTAAAGAAAGAAAACAAAGAACTACTGTTAGGGGCATCATTTTAGATAAAAACAAAATATTGATGTTATATTCAGAAATGTTTAACGACTACACCTTACCTGGTGGAGGAAAAAAGAGCGATGAAAATGAAATGATGGCTCTTAAAAGAGAGTTAGAAGAAGAAGTTGGGGCAACCAAAATTGAGGTCATCAAACATTTTGGATATGTAGAAGAGTTAAGATACGGACTGAATAACAACGGTAATATCTATGAGCAGACATCATTGTACTACATATGCAAAATGATTGAAAAAGGAGAGCCTAAACTAATAGAAAGAGAACAAGCGCAAGGTATTAAACCAGTGTGGGTAGATATTCAAGAAGCTATTTCTCATAATGAAAGTGTCATGTTTGACCATAACCACCAACAGCAAGGACTTAAAACTGTCCTACAGCGAGAAAACGCCGTGTTAAAAATGGTCTTAGAACAAGAAGTTAGATATTTTAAAGTAGTAGAAGCTTACAAGGAAAAACAAATAAATATTCCCCAACGACAAACCAGCCATAGTGCAGGTTATGATTTTGAAATAGCAGAAGATGTTTCTTTAAATCCTGGAGACATTAAATTAGTTCCAACAGGTATAAAAGCTTTCTTTCCAAAGCATGAAGCTTTATTTATATACCCAAGATCATCATTGGCTCTTAAAAAGAAAGTTATGATGGCTAATAACGTTGGTGTGGTAGATAGTGATTATTATGATAACCCTAATAACGAAGGACACATTTTTATTCCACTGTATAATTTTTCAAATGAAAAGGTTGAAATAAAAAAAGGTGAAAGAATTGCACAAGGTATTTTCCAAAGATATGAAACAGTCAACGATGATACAGCAAACGGGAAAAGAATTGGCGGTTTTGGCAGCAGTGATAAAAATAAATGAATAAAATGATTGAAATTTCATTTAGTTTATGATATATTTATAAAGGCTAATAATAAAACACATGTAAGATGTTTAAAAACTCAAGTGCCTAAATAAAAGGTGGGTTTTTCCAAGTCTTACAGAGGTTAAAAAACAAAAGGAGAATAAAATTATGGCAGTAGTTTCAATGAAACAATTACTAGAGTCAGGTGTTCATTTCGGACACGCGACAAGAAGATGGAACCCAAAAATGGCTCCATACATTTTCACTTCAAGAAATGGTA
Source organism: Phytoplasma sp. (assembly GCA_012519065.1). Classification (GTDB taxonomy): domain Bacteria; phylum Bacillota_I; class Bacilli_A; order Acholeplasmatales; family Acholeplasmataceae; genus Alteracholeplasma. Next base: position 4,129 of record JAAYQV010000121.1, on the reverse strand, counting down.
TCCATATCATTGACTTGAAAAAAACGGCAGAGGAAATCGAAAAGGCTTACCAAGCTTTATTCCAAATCGTTGCTGACGGGGGAAGTGTTTTATTCGTAGGTACGAAAAAACAAGCTCAAGAAGCAGTAAAAGAAGAAGCTATCCGCTCTGGACAATATTATGTTGATCACAGATGGTTAGGTGGAACTTTAACAAACTTTAGAACTATCCGTCGCCGTATTAAATTATTACATGATTTATACAAACAAGAAGAAGATGGTATTTGGGCAAAATTACCTAAAAAAGAAGTTGCTCAATTATTACGTAAACGTGATCGTTTAGAAAAATTCTTAGGTGGAATCAAAGATATGAAAGATATTCCACAAGCATTGTTTGTAGTAGATCCACGTAAAGAAGAAATTGCAGTTGCTGAAGCACGTAAATTAGGGATCAAAGTATTTGGTATTGTAGATACAAACTGTGATCCAGATTTAGTAGACCACGTGATTCCAGCTAATGACGATGCTATCCGTGCAGTTAAATTAGTTTCATGGGTAATGGCAAATGCTATCATCGAAGCAAACGGTGGAGTAGTTGAGAAATTTGAAGACGAAGAAGCTCCAGCAAAACCAGCACCTAAAAGAGCACCAAGAGAACAAAAAGAATTTAAAGAAAATAAAACAGAAAAACCTGTAAAAAAAGAAGTTAAAGAAGAAAAAGTAGTTGAAGAAGCACCTAAAAAAGAAACTAAAGCTCCTAAAAAAGCAAAAGTTGAAACAGTTGATTACGATGCAATGACAGTTGCCGAATTAAGAGAAATGGCAAAAAATCGCGAATTAAAAGGATATTCAACACTTAGAAAAGCTGAACTTATTGAATTATTAAAAGAAGCTAAGTAAGATCAAGGGATGCTAAGACATCCCTTTTATTTACAATAAAGTTAAATTAAAGTATAATATATTTGATGTAAACACAAGGAGGATATAAAAATGGTAGTTACTGCAAAAATGGTAAAAGAATTAAGAGATAAAACAGGGGCTGGAATGCTTGATTGTAAAAAAGCATTAGAAGCAACCAATGGTGATATTGAATTAGCAATTGATTACTTAAGAGAAAGAGGAATTGCTCAAGCTGCTAAAAAAGCAGACAGAATTGCGGCAGAAGGATTAACAAATTATGTTATTTCAGGAAATGAAGCTGTTTTATATGAATTAAACTCAGAAACAGACTTTGTTGCAAAAAACGCACAATTCGTAGAATTATTAGATACAGTAGGACAAATTATTTTAAACTCTAAAGCAACTAACACAGAGGAAGCTTTAGAATTAGTATCAAACGGAAAAACAGTTTCATTAATATTAGCGGATGCAACAGCAACCATCGGTGAAAAAATCACTTTAAGACGTGTGCAAAGATTAACTAAAGCAGACGGACAAGGATTTGGAGCATATAAACACATGGGTGGACGTATTTCTGTTGTGACAGTATTAAATAAAGAAAACGATGAATTAGCAAGAGACATCGCAATGCATGTAGCAGCAAGTAATCCTAGATTCTTAGACCAAACACAGGTAGATGCAGAAACTCTTGAAAGAGAAAAACATGTATTAACAGAACAAGCATTAGCTGAAGGAAAACCAGCAAACATCGTAGAAAAAATGATTCAAGGAAGATTAAACAAATTCTTACAAGAAATTTGTTTAGTAGATCAACCATTTGTAAAAGATCCAGATTTAAAAGTAAGCCAATACTTAAAAAACAATAACAACGAAGTTTTAAACTACGTAAGATTAGAAGTTGGAGAAGGTATTGAAAAAAGAGAAGAAAACTTCGCTGAAGAAGTAGCAGCTCAACTTAAAAAATAATAAATAACTTTACTGGAGGTTTTGCAATGTATAAAAGAGTGCTCTTAAAATTGAGTGGTGAAGCTCTAAAAGGTACATCAGTACATGGGATTGATCCTCAAACTGTTTATAAAATAGCAAAAGAAATACAAGAGATCAAACTATTAGGGACAGATATTGCAATTGTAGTTGGTGCGGGAAATTTATGGCGCGGAAAAACTGGCGAAGAGCTGGGTATGGACCGTGCACAAGCTGACTACATGGGCATGCTTGGAACAATCATGAATGCTTTAGCCCTACAAGACGCTTTAGAAAGTATCGGAACAGCAACCAGAGTAATGACAGCATTGCCGATGGCATCTGTAGCAGAGCCTTATATTAGAAGAAGAGCCTTAAGACATTTAGACAAAGGTAGAGTCATCATTTTAGCTGGTGGAACAGGGTCTCCATATTTTTCAACAGACACTGCAGCAGCATTACGTGGAGCAGAATTAAATATGGAAGCTATTTTAATGGCTAAAAATAATGTTGAAGGGGTATACGACAAAGACCCAAGAAAACACAACAACGCAGTCTTACTTGAAAGATTAACACATGATCGTATTTTAAACGATAAACTAGAAGTTATGGATTCCACTGCAGCTTCATTATGTAGAGAAAACAACATTGATATTTTAGTCTTTAACATGAATCAACATGGAAACATGGCGAAGGCGGTTAAAAAAGAAAAAATTGGAACCATAGTAACAACGGAGGAAATAAAATGACTGAACAAGCTAATTTAGTGATAATGGAAATTGAAGAAAAAATGGAAAAAACCATTGAATCTACAATTAAAGAATTTTCAAACATTAGAACAGGACGTGCAAACCCAACAATTTTAGATAGAATCAATGTAAGCTATTATGGTGTGGACACTGCACTGAAACAAGTTGCTTCTATCAGTTTAGTTGAATCTAACCAATTGTACATCAAACCATATGACAGTAGTTTACTTACCGTTATTGAACAAGCAATTTTAGCTTCACAATTAGGGGTAACCCCACAAAACGATGGTGTAGGAATTAGATTAGTCTTCCCACAACCAACAGAGCAAAGAAGACGTGAGTTAATTAAAGAAGTTGATAAAGCAGCTGAACATGCGAAAATCGCCATTAGAAATGTGCGACGCGATGGTAATGATCAAATTAAGAAACTAGGCTTAACAGAAGATGCAGAAAAAGGATATCTAGAAGATGTTCAAAAATTGACTGATAAATTTGTTAAGAGAATAGAAGAAGAAACAAAAATTAAATCAGATGAATTATTAACTATTTAGTAGTAAAATATAAATATAAAAAAGTTATGATTAAGGTCATAACTTTTTTTAATGAAGACTTTAAGTTATATTTAATATAAAAAAAAGATAAATTAATGTATAATATGGAATTAGATAGGTGATGAAACGATGAAAATTAAAAAAGTACCAAAACATCTAGCCATCATCATGGATGGTAACGGCCGTTGGGCTAAAAAAAGAGGCTTAAAAAGATCTGTGGGACATTATTACGGCGGATTAAATGTTGCTAAAATAGCGGTTGAGGCCGATAAACTAGGTATCAACATGTTGACAGTTTATGCATTTAGTACCGAAAACTGGAACAGACCTCAAGAAGAAATTGATTTTTTAATGACAAAACCAATCGAAATGATTGAAGAACATAAAAAAGAAATTATAGAATCAAACATCAAAATTAATTTCATAGGAAGAAAAGATCGTATGCCTAAAGAGTTGATTCAAACCATGACAGAAATTGAAAAGAAAACAGCTCAGAATCAAGGGTTAAACTTGATTGTAGCCGCTGATTATGGATCTTATGATGAAATATTAACAGCGATATCAAAAATGAAAGAAGTAACCAAAGAAGAATTAGAGAAAAATCTAATGATTCAAGAACCAGTAGACTTATTAATTAGAACCAGTGGTGAACAAAGACTTTCTAATTTCTTATTATGGCAAAATGCATATGCAGAATTTTATTTTACAAAAAAGCATTGGCCAGCCTTTAATAAAAAAGAATTATACAAAGCAGTGAAGCAATATTCAAAGAGAAACCGTAGATTTGGTGGTATAAAAGAATGAAAAAAAGAATCATAACAGGACTTATCTTAGCATTGGTATTAACACCTATTGTAGTTATTAATAACTCGTTTGTGTTTATTATTTTTCAAATAGTGATGGGCGTTTTTGTAGCTATAGCAGCTTGGGAAATGCTAAGAATGTTTGAAAAAGAAAAACCAATCTCAAAAACTAGTAAAACAATCAT
>JAAYQV010000120.1 GCA_012519065.1 Phytoplasma sp. | reverse complement strand
TTTTTTTCTGGTAGTTCTAGTTTTCTTATTAAATTTAAACTGTTAATCTTGCGCGACCTTTTGCTCTGCGACGTGCTAAAACTTTACGTCCATTTGCTGTTGCCATACGTGCTCTAAAGCCGTGTGTCTTTTGACGCTTACGCTTATTTGGTTGGTATGTTCTTTTCACAATAAAACCGCCTTTCTTGCGAAACTATGCTTTTATAATTATATATGTTTATATCTCATTTGTCAAATATATTTTTTCATCATTTTTGAGCATTTTTCCTTTAATAGTTTATCTTTTTTTTTATCTTTTTTCAAGTCTTATTTTTCTTATTTATTTTTCGTGTAAAAAAAATAGTTTTCAACATCATTTTGTTAACAGAAATGTGGAAAACTTTTTCTTTTTTTATCCACATTGTGGGAAAGTTGAAAACGCTAAAAAGGGCTTGTTTTCGTTGTTTTTACCGAAAGTTATCCACAAAATCCCTCTTTTTTACTGTGGGAAACTCATTTTATCCACAAATAATGTGGGAAACTTTTTCTTTTCTTTCCACATATTTATGATATGCTATTTACAGTAAACAAAGATTTTGAATGGAGTGCTGTAAATGAATACCTACGATAAATTATGGAACGATATTTTAGAAGAATTAGAACAAATTTATACAGAAGAAGTTTATAACGAAATATTTGCTCCAATTACTTCTACACATAAATATCAAAATGGTTTAGTTTTTGTGATTGTTCCTTCTTTATTTATAAAAAATAGAATATCAAGAATTTATGCAAATAAAATTAATGAGCTTGCAGAAAAAATTTATGGTCAACCCATTCGTTTTAAGTTTGTTGTGGCAGATGAATTAATTGATGATGCACCACAAGAAAGAAGTCTTAACTTAAATACTTATAGACCAGGTAATTTAAACAATGCTTATTCATTTGATAACTTTGTTGTTGGTAAAAGTAATACCTTTGCTTTTAGAATGGCAATGAAAGTAGCTGATCAACCTGGTGTTGTTGCTAACCCCTTCTATATTTTTGGAGATGTAGGCTTAGGAAAAACCCATTTAATGCAAGCTATAGGTAACTATATTTTAGACAATAACGTATCTCAACGCGTTCTTTACGTAAAAGCAGATGGTTTCATTGAGGACTATACAACTTTACTTCGTAAAGAAAAAATGGATGATTTTAATACAAAATATAGAGATATAGATGTTTTATTAGTTGATGATATTCAAATTATGGCTAAAGCCAATCAAACACAAATGGAGTTTTTTAAATTATTTGACTATTTATATTTAAATAATAAACAAATCATCATCACCAGTGATAAACCAGCCTCTGAATTAAAAGATATCATGACACGTTTAACTACCCGTTTTGAAGCTGGACTATCTGTTGATATTCAAGTACCTGATTTAGATCACCGTATCACCATTTTAAAAAGAAAACTAAGTTCTTTTGACCCAAATAACGATGTTAGTGATGAGGTTTTAGAGTTTATTGCTTCTTCATTTGTCACCAACATTAGAGAAATGGAAGGTGCTTTAATTAGATTATTAAGCTATGCTTCAGCATGTAACCTAGATATTGACCTAGATGTTGCTTATGAAGCGTTAGAACCTTTATTAAAAACTAAAAAACGTAGTAACTCTTTAAATGAAAACAATTATGACAAAATACAAAGTGTTGTCAGTGATTTTTATAACATCAGTCTTCAAGACTTAATTGGTAAAAAAAGACACTCTAAATATACTTTACCTAGACATATTGCTATGTTTATTATAAAAAATAAATATAATATCCCTTATAAAACGATTGGAACCCTATTTAGTGATAGAGATCACTCCACTGTTTTAGCTGCTTGCGAAAAAATAGAAAATGAACTCAAACAAGATCAAAATCTACGAGTAGCTGTGGACACAATCCTTAAAAAAATAGAATCTTAATCCACATTAAAAATGTTTATAAAATGTGAATAATATGTTATAATAATAGCATAATAAAGCGTTAAAGTAGGTTTTCCCACTTTTCCACACCGACTAACAACAATAATTATATATACTAAAAATAAATAAAAGGAGATTTGCCATGATATTTTCCATTAATAGAGAAACTCTCTTAACTCAACTTTTACACATTCAAAAAGGGTTACCTGTAAAAACATCATTACCAATTTTATATGCTATTAAATTTGAAGTTTATGAAGATCATATGATGTTAACTTCAAGTAACTCAGATATAGCTATTCAAGTTATGATAGATGATGCAGGACTTAAAGTAACTAAAACCGGGAAAATAGCTGTTCCAGGAAAGTTCTTAATTGAAATCATTAGAAAAATTAATGCACAGGTGATTGAATTTGCTTTAATGGAAGATAAATTATTAGTCATCAAAGCAGATCGTTCTGAATTCAAATTAAGATTAATGGATTATGAATACTACCCAGAAATTGATTTCCTAGATTTAGAAGATCCAATCATCATTGATAGTAATGTTATTAAATCTATCATTAGAGAAACAAACTTTGCTACAGCAGCTAATGAAAAAAGACCTATCTTAACAGGAGTTAATTTTAAATACGAAAATAACAATTTATATGCAGTTGCAACCGACTCATATAGACTAAGTCAGAAAAATGTTAAAGTACGCACTCACAGTAAAAGCTTTAACATAGTCATCCCAAATAAAAGTTTAGAAGAATTAAGTAAAATCCTAGATACAACTAACGAAGAAATAGAATTATACATTAATCCAAATAAAGTATTATTCAAATTAAATAAACTATGGTTCCAAACCAGATTATTAGAAGGCAATTACCCAGATACTGTTAAAATCATCCCAACCGACTTTCCAGTAGAAATCCAATTTAACAAAGAAGAACTACTAGCAGCTGTCGATAGAGTATCTTTATTATCACCAAAAGATAGAGAAGCAAACTATAACATCATTAAAATGAACTTAACTAACGACAAAATCATCGAAATCAGTTCTACGAATAATGAAGTTGGTGATGCCTTAGAACAAGTCATTCCAACAGGTGATGTTAAAGGTGCTAATTTAAGAATTGCTTTTAGTTCAAAATACTTAGTAGAAGCCTTAAAATCATTAAACTCACCAGAAATAACCATTAGTTTTGCAGGAGACATCAAACCGTTTGTTATCAAAGGAAAACTAGATGAAGAATCCTTACACTTAATTTTACCTGTAAGAATAGATTAAATAACTATAAAACCTTAAAAAAGCCTTAAATACTTCAAAAAAAGGCTTTTTTTATTTAAAACGAGTATGTTATCGAATTTAATATAAAAGTCTTTTAAAACGTGAAATTATAGATTAAATATGTTATAATAGTTGTAGTGAAAAGGTGAATTTATGCAAACATTTATATTAAATGAAGAATACATAACAATAACTCAATTTTTAAAAATAAACGATTACATCTCTTCGGGTGGACAGGCGAAGTTTTTTTTATTGGAAAATGAGGTTTTGTTAAATGAAATCCAAGTCACTCAACGAAAAAAGAAACTATTTAATGGAGATGTAATCTCTATTAATAAAAAACGATATGTGATCGGTCATGATTAAACAATTAGAAATAAAGAATTTTAGAAATCATTCAAATTACAAAATCAATTTTGAAAAAAACATCACATATATCGTTGGAGAAAACGGGACAGGTAAAACCAGTATTTTAGAAAGTATTTATTTTGCTGCTACAACCAAATCCCATAGAACTAGTAATGAAAAAGAAATGATTAAAATTAATCAATTTTTTTCTACCGTCAAACTAAAAACAAAACGTAATGAATATCATTTAATCTTATCTGAAAAAGGGAAAAGAGTATCCATTAATGAAATAGAAAAAAAAAGATTAAGTGATTATATTGGCCAATTAAATGTTGTTATGTTCTCACCAGAAGATGCACATTTAATTAAAGGAAGTCCTGGAGTTAGAAGACAATTTCTTGATTTAGAAATTAGTCAAATAGATTTTAATTATTTAAAATTATTGACTCAATATAAAAAAATTCTTAAACAACGAAATGCTTTATTAAAACAAATAAAAATTAATGATGATTATACTTTTTTAAATATCTTAGGAGAACAACTTTATGAAGTTGGAGAAAAAATTATGGATATTAGAGAAAAGTTCATTAACGAATTAAATGAGGAATTTAAAAAAGCATATCATCTTTTTTCAAATCATCAAACAGAGATAAAGTATTTACCTAATATAGAAAAAGATAAATATTTATTACATTTCAAACAAAAACAAAAAAATGATATTTATCAACAAACTACTTTAGTGGGCATCCATAAAGATGATTTTATCATTAATTTCAACCAAGGAAAAGCGTTTAATTTCGCATCACAAGGACAACAAAGACTCATTGTTATATCACTAAAACTAGCCTTACTAAAACTCATTAAAAGAAAAACAAATGAAGAAGTTGTCTTACTTTTAGATGATGTTTTATCAGAACTAGATGAAATGATACAAAAAAAACTATTAGAAGAACTGCCTGAGGATGAACAAATCATTATTAGTAGTGCTGTTAATATAAACGAAAGTAAAAACATACAAATCATTCGATTAAGCAAAGGAGATGACATAGATGTCAAAGGAATATAGTGCTGAAAGTATTCAAATATTAGAAGGTTTAGAAGCAGTTAGAAAAAGACCTGGGATGTATATTGGTTCAACAGGAGAAAGTGGTCTTCATCATTTAGTATGGGAAATTGTAGATAACTCAATTGATGAGGCATTAGCAGGATATGCAGATACCATTACTTTAGAAATATTAAAAGGTAATGTCATTAAAGTAACAGATAACGGACGAGGAATCCCTGTAGGAACTCATCCTAAAACAGGAAAACCAGCGGTAGAAACTATTTTAACAACCCTTCATGCCGGAGGTAAATTTGATGGTAGTTCCTATAAAGTATCTGGTGGACTACACGGCGTTGGGGCATCTGTTGTTAACGCATTATCAGAATGGTTTATCGCTGAAGTTCATATCGATGGAAAAATTCATAGACAACGATATGAAAGAGGCGTACCAGTTACTGGACTAGAAATCATTGGGCAAACAGATAAAAAAGGAACAACTATTACCTTTTTAGCTGATTCAAAAGTATTTACAGAAACAACAGAATATGATTTTGAAACACTTAGAGCAAGAGTTCAACAACTTGCCTTCTTAAATAGAAACATTAAAATTGAAATCATTGATCATAGAGAAGAAGAACCTGTAACATATGCTTATCACTATGAAGGTGGTTTATTAGAATATATCGATTTTTTAACAACTAATAAAACAAAAATTAACTCAACTAAAGTTTATACAGAAAAAGAAGTTGACAACATCAGTATAGAAGTAGCAATCCAATATACAGATACGTATACAACCAACATTTATTCATTTACTAACAACATTCCAACCCATGAAGGTGGGATGCATGAAGACGGCTTTAAAATGGCCCTTAACAGAGTTTTAGCTAAATATGCTAAAGACGCTAACTTACTTAAAAAAGATGAAGCCTTTATTAGTGAAGATACAAGAGAAGGCTTAACAGCTATTATTTCTGTTAAACATCCAGATCCACAGTTTGAAGGACAAACAAAAACTAAATTAGGAAACGTAGAAGTTAGACAAATTACTTCTCAAATCGTAGGAGAAGGATTAGAACGTTACCTTTTAGAAAACCCAAATGAAGCAAAAGCTATTATAGAAAAATGTTTACTTGCTTCAAGAGCAAGATTAGCAGCTAGAAAAGCCAGAGAAGCAACCAGAAGAAAATCACCACTAGATGCCTTAGGGTTTGCCTCTAAACTAGCAGACTGTAGAAGTAAAAATCCTGCTATTTCAGAATTATATATCGTGGAAGGGGACTCTGCTGGTGGATCAGCTAAACAAGGTAGAGAATCTGAATATCAAGCGATTTTACCATTAAGAGGTAAAGTGTTAAACGTAGAAAAAGCAAGAATCGATAGAGCATTAAGTAATCAAGAAATTATTTCCTTAATTCAAGCCATAGGTACTGGATTTGGAGAAGAGTTTGATGGTAGTAAAGCAAGATACCACAAAATTGTGATCATGACCGATGCTGACGTAGATGGTGCACATATTAGAACATTACTTTTAACTTTCTTCTTTAGATTCTTAAGACCTCTTATCGATTTAGGATACATCTACTTTGCTCAACCACCACTATATAAACTACAATCAGGTAAAAAAATAGAGTATGTATATAATGAAGAAGCACTGCCAGAAGCCTTAGAAAGAATGGGCGGTAGACCAAGTATACAACGATACAAAGGGCTTGGGGAGATGAACCCAGAACAATTATGGGAAACAACCATGGATCCTGAAACCAGAACATTACTAAAAGTAACTATGAAAGATGCGATAGAAGCTGATCAAGTATTTAGTATGTTAATGGGTGAAGAAGTTGGACCAAGAAAAGAATTCATTCAAACAAATGCAGTTTATGCAGATGTTGATATTTAAAAAGGAGGAAGAAAATGTCTGATCAAATCAAAGATGACTTTATCACTAGTAAGACAACTGAAGGAAAAGTTAAGGATGTAAGTATTTCTTCTGAAATGAAAAAATCCTTTTTAAGCTATGCAATGAGTGTTATCGTTTCAAGAGCACTTCCAGATGTAAGAGATGGTTTAAAACCAGTTCAAAGAAGAATTTTATATGGCATGAATGAATTAGGGGTTTACAGTAATTCAAGCTATAAAAAAAGTGCGAGAATTGTTGGGGACGTTATGGGGAAATATCACCCTCATGGTGACTCAAGTATTTATGAAGCAATGGTTAGAATGTCTCAAGATTTTAGTTATAGATACCCACTAGTAGATGGACATGGAAACTTTGGATCCATCGATGGTGATGGTGCAGCAGCCATGCGTTATACAGAAGCAAGAATGTCTAAAATCGCTATGGAAATGTTAAGAGATATTGATAAAAATACCATCAACTTCATCGATAACTACGATGGTTCAGAAAAAGAACCAGCAGTTTTACCTTCTAGATACCCTAACCTATTGGTTAACGGGTCAACAGGGATCGCTGTTGGGATGGCAACAAACATCCCACCACACAATTTAAGTGAAGTTATAGACGGTATTATTGCATATATGGCAAACAAAGATATTACCATTGAAGAACTCATGGAATATATCAAAGCACCTGACTTTCCAACAGGTGGACAAATTCTTGGTCTTAGCGGATTAAGACAAGGTTATACAACAGGAAACGGAATCATTGCTATTAGAGCGGTTGCAGAAATTGTACCTCTTAAAAACAAAGAAATGATTGTCATCACAGAGATTCCATATCAAGTAAACAAATCAAAATTAATCGATAGAATTGCTGAACTAGCAAAAGAAAAAGTCATTGAAGGTATCACTGACCTAAGAGATGAATCAAACCGCAAAGGGATGAGAATTGTTATCGAATTAAGAAAAGATGTTAACCCTCATGTCATGCTTAATAACTTATATAAATACACACAACTTCAAGTATCTTTTGGTATGAACATGATTGCCTTAGTTAATGGAGAACCAAAAACCGTTAACTTAAAAGAAATGTTAGAACATTACTATCAATTTCAAATGGAAGTTATCCATAGAAGAACACAATTTGAATTAGATAAAGCACTAGCAAGAATACATATCATTAATGCCTTAGTTAAAGCATTAAACGATGTTGATAATGCTGTAGAATTAATCAAAACATCTAAAGATGGTGAAGAAGCAAAACAAAGATTAATAGAAACATATGATTTTGATGATATTCAAGCAAAAGCGATTTTAGATATGAGATTACAAAGATTAACTGGTCTTGAAATCTATAAAATAAAAGAAGAAGCAAACGAGCTTGAACAAAGAATCGCAGAGTATAAAGAGATCCTTGTTTCTGATGAAAGAAAAGAGGCCATCTTAACAGAAGAAATCTTAGAAATCAAAGAAAAATATGGAGATAAACGAAAATCTGAAGTAAACCTTTATGAAGATTTAGATATCGATAATGAAGATTTAATTCCAGTTGAAGATACCATCATCACTGTAACTAATAATGGATATATCAAACGAATGTCAGTAGATAGTTACAAAACACAAAATCGTGGTGGTGTAGGAATGACAGGAATCAAGATGCATGAAGATGATTATGTTGAACATATGTTAATGACTGTTACTCACGATTATCATTTATTCTTTACCAATAAAGGACGAGTTTATAAAATTAAAGGATATCAAATTCCAGTAGGATCCAGACAATCAAAAGGACTACCGATTGTTAATATCTTACCATTTGATAAAGATGAGAAGCTCACCTCATTTACGAGTGTTAAAAACTTTGATGACAAAAACCAATACTTAGTGTTTGTAACTAAAAAAGGAATTGTTAAACGTACACCAGTAGAGGCATATAAAAACATTAGAGCCAATGGTATCATCGCCTTAACCTTAAGAGAAGATGATGAATTACTTAGCGTAAAAACAACCGATGGAACAACCGATGTCATTTTAGGTGCTTCAAATGGTAAAGCCATTAGATTTAACGAAGAAGCCATCAGATCTATGGGAAGAACCGCATCAGGAGTCAAAGGAATGACTTTAGAAGGTGACGACCAAATCGTAGGAGCAGCTTTAGTTCATAACGATGATCAAGATATTTTAGTAATTACTGAACACGGATATGGTAAAAGAACTAAAGTTTCTGAATACAGACCACAAAATCGTGGTGGAAAAGGTGTTAAAACTCTAAATGTAACAAGCAAAAACGGAAAATTAGTAACCTTAAAAGCAGTGATAGATGATGAAGATTTAATCGTTTCATCAGATAAAGGAATTACTATTAGGACTCATATCGCTCAAATTGCAGAAACCAAAAGAGCTACACAAGGTGTTAGAATCATTAAACTAAGACCTGATCACCAAGTAGCAACAGTAGCGATTGTCCCACATCAAGAAGAAGAAGAGGAAGATATGGACCATCTAAAAGTAACTCAAGAAGCTATTGAGATTAATGAAGAAACAAGAAAAGTAGATGCAGTTGAATTATCCGCTACATCAGAAGAAACAAACGACCAACCAGAAGAGTTAAAACAAATAGATATTTTTGATAAAGAATAACCTTTACAAAAAATATAAGATATGGTAAACTCTTAACAATTAAATAAAAGATACTTATTAAGAAGACGGGAGAGATATAGCTCTGTGAACGTCTACCAACCAGTTTAAAAACTAAGGTGGTAATGCTATAAACGATGAGAAAATATAAAAGACCTTATCGTTTAAGGTCTTTTTATTTTTATAAGGAGGAAGAACATGATTCAGATACAACATCTTACAAAAACATATAAACTAAAAAATAAAACAACCTTTCTGGCTTTAGATGATGTGAGTTTAAATATAAACAAAAACGAAAGTTTAGGTATCATTGGTTATAGTGGTGCTGGAAAATCAACGCTACTTAGAATGATTAACCTACTTATCAAACCAGATAAAGGAACTATTTTACTAGAAGGTAAAGACTTATCTAAACTGAGTAGAAAAGAACTTAATGAAACCAGACAAAAAATAGGGATGATTTTTCAAAATTTTAACCTACTTAATCAATTGACAGTCTATCAAAACATCAAACTTACGTTAGATATTTCAAATTATAATAAAGATAAAGACCAAAGAATTAAAGAGGTTTTAACGCAAGTAGGACTTTTAGATAAAAAAGATGAATATCCTTCTAAGCTTTCAGGAGGCCAAAAACAAAGAGTTGGTATAGCAAGAGCTATTGCTAATCAACCTAAGTACTTACTATGTGATGAAATCACTTCTGCTTTAGATCAAAAAACCGCAACTGAAATCATAGAACTTTTAAACGCCATTAAAGAAAAATATCAAATGACCATCATCTTTATTACTCACCAAATTGATATGGCACGAAAAATTTGTGACAGAATGGTTGTGATGGAAAAAGGAAAAATTATTGAAGATCAAAAAACCATTGACCTATTCATTAACCCAAAAGAAGAAACTACTAAACAACTCATCCAAAGTGATTTAGAAGAAGACAAACTAAAAAGAAAAAACGTTTATCAACTCATTTATGTAGATAACCAAAATGAAACCATTTTAAGTGACACCATTAAAAAATATCAAATTAACACCAACATACTACAAGCAAAAACCATTGATCTAAAAAATCAAGTCATCGGTTATTTAATCATTGAAGTCACCGGTGAAAAACAAGCAGAAGCCATCAACTATTTAAAACAAAATGGTATAGAGGTGAAAAAACATGTATAAAATATTCTTAACAAATTATGAAAAACAAGAATTAATTACCAGTTTTACAGATACCCTATTTTTACTCATCATATCCGGTATCTTTATTATCAGCATTGGACTAACGATAGGCCTTATTTTATTCTACACAGAAAAAAATAAACCTAAAACCCATAAAATCATTGGAATCATTACAGACACCTTTAGATCCATTCCCTTTGTCATCTTAATGATACTTCTTATTCCAGTGACCATTTTTCTCTTAGGCACTATGATAGGTGCAAAAGCCGCGCTTCCTTCCTTAATATTAAGCGCATCACCCTTTTATGCGCGTTTGGTGTATAACGCATTAAGAGAAATAGATAAAGGCAATCTAGAGGCACTAGATGCCATGGGGTGCCAACCAATGATGAAAACCAAATATATTCTTAAAGAAAGTCTACCTAGCTTAATCTCAGGACTTACCATCACATTAGTCACATTAGTAGGATTTATTGCTGCCTCTGGACCCATAGGAGCCGGAGGATTAGGAGATTATGCTAAAAGAAAAGCATTTGCAGGTGAATACGGATTAATGAGTATAGGTGTTATCCTCATTTTAATCATTGTATTTACCCTCCAATTAAGCGGAGATTTCATTGTTAAAAAAATAGATAAAAGATAAAGGAGAAAAACACATGAAAAAAATCATCTTAACCATTACGTTCATTTTCACATCCATCTTTCTTATTGGGTGTAACAAGGGCATTAATGATTCAAAAACCATTCATATCATCGCAACTCAAATTCCTCATGAAGAAATATTAAAACAAGCAGAACCACTTTTAAAAGAAAAAGGATACTCACTAAAAATAACTGTCACCGATGACTATAGTTTTCCTAATAAAGCCGTATCTAAGAAAAGTGCTGACGCAAACTTTTTCCAACACATTCCTTTTTTAGAAAAATACAATTTAGAAACCGATGAAAAAGAACAACTAACAAATGTTGCAGTTATTCATATAGAACCTATTGTTGGATACTCAAAAACCATCACTCAAATCAATCAAATGACTAAAGAAAGTCGTATTTTAATTAGTAATTCCATCCCAGATCATGGAAGAATACTGATGATCTTAAAAGAGTATGGACTTATCACCTTAAAAGAAGGCGTTAATACCTTAACTGCAACCTTAAACGATATTACAGATAAAAGCATTTTACAACCTAAAAACTTCATCCAAGTCGCACCAGAATTACTAGTTTCAAGTTATAAAAACGAAAAAAACATTGACCTTGCTTTCATCAATGGAAACTTCGCCTTAGAAGCCAAAATTTCTTTAAGTGAAAGCATCATCACAGAAAAAACCGAAAACAACCCATATGTAAACATCATTGCAGTTTTAAAAGGTAGAGAAGAACTGCCAAAAATAAAAGCCTTAATCGAAGTTTTAACCTCAGAAACCATCAAAAATTACATCATTACCCAATACCAAGGATCAGTTATACCGGCTTAAATGCACATAAAAGAGGTATTCATCTATTTTAAGATAAAATTAAGCCAATAATGTTATAATAAAGAATAAATGAAAAAAGAAAAGAGAATGCCATATGTTAAAAATAAAAGATATCACAAAAGTCTATAGTATAGGAAACCAAGATGCGTATGCACTAGATAAAATCAATCTATCCTTTAGAGAAAAAGAATTTGTTTCTATTCTAGGACAATCAGGAAGCGGAAAAACAACCTTATTAAACATTATTGGCGGACTAGATAAATACACAAGTGGAGATTTAATTATTGATGGTGTATCAACCAAAGAATATAAAGATAAAGATTGGGATGCTTACAGAAATCACCGAATTGGCTTTGTTTTTCAAAACTATAATCTCATCACACATCTAAGCGTCTTATCAAACGTTGAATTAGCTTTAACCTTATCAGGTGTTAGTTCATCAGAAAGAAAGAAAAAAGCCGAAGAAGTTTTAATCAAAGTGGGACTAAAAGATCATTTACACAAAAAACCAAACCAACTTTCAGGTGGTCAACAACAAAGGGTTGCTATTGCACGAGCATTAGTTAATGATCCAAGCATTATTTTAGCAGACGAACCAACGGGTGCTCTAGACAGTGAAACCAGTGTTGAAATCATGGAAATATTAAAAGAAATTTCTCATGATAAACTCATCATCATGGTCACTCACAACCCAGATTTAGCTAAAAAATACAGCAATAGAGTTGTAGAACTATTAGACGGAAAAGTTCTTTCAGACACTAACCCATATGAAATTAAAGAAAAAAAGAATACCAACATCACAAAAGAAAAAACGGCTATGTCTTTTTTCACAGCTTTAAGATTAAGCTTTACTAACTTATTAACAAAAAAGGTAAGAACCTTTATTACTGCATTTGCAGGAAGCATAGGTATCATCGGAGTGGCCTTAGTATTATCCTTACAATACGGGTTTAACAACTATCTTAGAAAAATGGAAACAGATACTTTTGCCGGATTACCCATAGAAGTAAGTAGCTCTTATATTAATTTTGGTAATGCTATGGAACCAAGTAAACCTGACATTATCGATGAAAATGGACTTTCTGGATACGATCCACAAAATTCTATGGGTATGGAAACCAATAACATCACACCAGAATATATAAATTACTTAGAAAACTCTAACATCAAAGAACATGCAACCGTTGTCTATACATATGGTTTTGTTGGGCAATACTATTATTTTGACGGCACAACCCTCCATTCAAAACCAACATCATCTAGTTTATTTTCAACAACCAACTATATTAAACAATCTCCCTTTTCAATTGAATTTATCAATGAATACTTCCAACCAGTTAACCAAACAACTGCAGGCAGATTATATGATAATAGTAAAAACGAAGCCTTATTGTTTGTAGATCAATACAATAGAGTACCAAACGCAATTTTAGAATTCCTAGGGTTTAAAAAGAATAGCGAAGGCCAAATCAACATCAGTTTTGATCAAATCGTTGGTAAAAAATTCAAAGTATATACCAATAATGCCTACTTTAAATTAGACCCCAATAGCAATAAATATATCAGTAACACAAACGATGAACTTTTAAACAATTACTCACATCAAGATGTTATCGAAGTTGAAATTGTAGGTGTTGTAAAAAGCACGAGCAACTTAATCTCATCCTCACCACAAATTGTTTACAGCGATGCAGTAACAACAGCACTAATGGATAAAAATGCGCACAGCCAAGCCTTTTTAGCACAAAACCAATCAGACGAAATCATTATTTTAGATTCTGAATATGGCAACAGTAAAACCTCAAAAGAAGAAGTTTTAAAAGCTTTAGGAGGCATTAAAACGCCATCAGCCATCCTATTTTACCCAAACAGTTATGATAGTAAAGAAGCTATAACAACTATATTAGATCAATACAACACAGGATTAGATAAAGAAGACCAAATTAACTATACAGACACCATAGCAACCGCCCTATCGATGATTAAAACCATGATGAACTCTATTTCAATTATTTTAATCGCCTTTTCAGCTATTTCACTTGTAGTATCCAGTGTGATGATAGGTATTATTACCTACACATCAGTGCTAGAAAGAACCAAAGAAATTGGTGTCCTAAGAAGTATAGGAGCAAGAAAAAAAGACATTTCACGTGTCTTTAATGCAGAAGCGATCATCGTTGGTTTTCTAGCAGGGACACTAGGTGTCATAATTACGTACTTATTAAATCCAATCATTAGTAAAATACTAGAAGGACTCATGGAAGCTTCAAATGTTGCCCAACTATATTATGTACAGGCAGTTATCTTAATTATTATTAGTATTGGA
>JAAYQV010000005.1 GCA_012519065.1 Phytoplasma sp. | reverse complement strand
GAAAAAGCAACACCACAAGATAAAATGCTATTTTTAAAAGATCGTTATAAAGCAGATCATAAAATGATGATTTTATTAAATAAAGAAGGAATGCCTATTTATATATCTGATGCCTACCTAGAAAACTTTAAAGAAGAAACATGGGACCAAAACTATATCCTAAAAAACGGAGAACTAGAAGAAATCTCTTTTTGTCTAAATGATGCATCAGAAAGCAGAGTTCTTAAAAGAAATAAAGAAAGAAATATTGTCCTACTACATAGAGATTCAGTACCATTATATTCAGATAATCAAATCATTGGACATGTTATCACCTATAGTTTTGAATCAGAAGACATCTTTAAATACTCACACGGACAAACCTTTAGAGACATCATCTATAACATCGTAGATGGCGTTTTAATTGCTAGTAAAGACTTAGTTACTTTATGGGCTAATAAAGCCATGCAAGAAATTACAGGTTATGACTCAGAAGAATTAGTCGGTGTAAAAGTGGGAGCCATTAAATCAGGCATCCATGATCAAAGATTTTATGATAATATGTGGAAAAAACTAAGTCAAGGACTTAGTTGGGAAGGTATCATTTGGAATAAAAAGAAAACAGGAGAAGTCTTTCCTTCTTGGCTACAAATCATTGCAGTTAAAACCAATGATGAAGAAATATCGCATTATGTAGCTATTTATAAAGACTTATCAGAATATGATTCTCCTAATAAAAAACTACTGGTCGCCTTAGAAAAAGATCCTTTAACCCACATATATAATAGAACCTATTTTATTGAACGAGTAACCTCTTTAATTGAAAATCCTGAAAACACAGGAACTGTTTTATTCATTGATGTTGATAATTTTAAAAAGATTAATGATGAACATGGTCATTTAATCGGAGATAAACTGTTATTAGAAGTAGCTAAAACATTAACCCAACTATATCCAGAAGGTGTTATTGCTAGATATGGTGGAGATGAATTTATCGTCTATCTACCTGGTGAATGTAGCAAAGAAGATGCTTTAGAGAAACTAGCCAACTTAACTTCACAAACCATCTATATTAATGGAGAGGACTATGAATTAGAATTAAGTGTTGGTTTTGCTCATCATAAAAATGCTAATAAAACGTTACTTGATTTAATTCAAGAAGCAGATAAATCAATGTATAAAATCAAAAATAATAAAAAAACAAACACGATAAGTTCTAGTTTATAAAACTAGAGCTTTTTTTGTAAAAAAAAGATCACCTACCAAAAGGTAGGTAATCTTATAAAAATTTAGAAAGCTGGACGACTAGCCCATCCATATTCATTATTTAAAAAGTCTTTTACTTTTTGACTTGTTAAATGTTTAATTAAAACTTGTATCTTATCACTATTTAAAAGACTTTCTCTAGTTGCAAGAGAAATAGCAAACCCATTGGTAACATCATCTGCTTTTTCAACAAAAAGCTGTTCTTGATTACCACTTAAATTCAAACTTAAAGCATCTTTAGGATACATTACAGCCAAACCAGTCTCTTTATATTTATGAGCTAAAGTATCTTGATGAATCAAATCAAAAACAATTTCTTTAGGATTATCTTTAATATCATCTAAAGTAGCATTTAAATACTTTCCATCTTTTAAAGTAATGATTTGAGCTTGATGTAATAAATAAAGCGCTCTACTTAAATTTGTTTGATCATCTGGAACAGTAATTACAGCATTTTGCGGAATATCTGAAACCTTTTGATAATTTTTTGAATAAAGCACAAACGTTGCATGATAAATAGGTTGAGCAATCACTAAATTCGTTTGATTTGCTTGATTAAAAATATTTAAAAAATATTGATGTTGAATCATATTAGCATCAAGATTACCGTTATTCACATAACGATTATTTGCTTGATAATCAGAAATATCGCTAATTACCAAATCATAACCATCTTTTTTAACATCCTCTTGAATCAACTTCAAAATATCATCCATAGGGTAAAAAGCAACCCCCACTTTAATGGTTTTAGATGAATCTTGTTTACATCCAACCAGTAAAAAACCTAAAACAATAATACTAAAGATAGATAAAATTTTTTTCATAATGTCCTCCTGTTATCTTTTATCTAATTTTTTGGCAACGATATTTCCTAAGAATTGAATCAGTTGCACAATTATAACCATCACAATAATAATAAACCACATTAAAGGATACTTAAAATTTTGATACCCTTCTTTAATAGCTAAATGACCCAAACCACCCCCACCGATAACACCCATGATGGTAGAATAAGCAAGTAAACTAATTGCGGTTGATGCAATATATAAGACCAAATGATGCGCTGATTCTTTTAATAAAAACAAATAAACATATTGCTTATGATCAGCACCTAAAGCATAAGATGTTTCATAAATGTTTTTGTCAACACTCAAAAAAGCTTGTTCTGTGAATCTTGCGAAAACCGCAAAACCAATAATGGTCAAAGGAATCTTAGAAGCATTAACCCCAAAGCCAGTACTTAGTTGAAGAATATCCCTTAAAATAAAATCATTTAAAGGAATTAAAATGATGATAAGTAAGAAAAAGGGAATAGATCTAATGATATTAACCAAACCAGAAAAAATAAAATAAACTATCTTATTTTGATATAAACCATCTTTTCTAGTTAAAAATAAAATAAAACCAATAAAAACTCCAATTAAAATAGAAAAGATAAGTGAGAATAACACCATATCAAATGTTTCAAAAAAAGCTTTTAAAAGTTCTTCTTTATAATCTAAAATCAGTTTAAACATGAGCTAAAGCCTCCTTATAATCCAAAGGCTTAATGTCTTCAGGCACTCTTTTTATCACTTCTTTAATCGTGCCATCTTCTAAAATAGCTACTTTAGTACAAAGCATTTTAATAACATTAATATCATGTGAAATAATAACAATGGTTGTTTCTAATGTTTGGTTGATTTTTTTTAAAAGCGATAAAACCTCATATGAAACTTTTTCATCTAAAGCACTGGTTGGTTCATCACAAAAAATGATTTCAGGGTCAGTCATTAAAGCACGTGCGATAGCAACCCTTTGTTTTTCTCCACCCGAAAGATGCTTGATATAAACCATTTTTTTATCTTCTAAACCAACAAAAGATAATAACTCAGATGCTTTATTAAGATAAAGTTTCCTATCTTTTTTTCTAATTCGTATAGGGAGTAAAACATTTTCTAAAACGGTTAAATTATTTAATAAATTAAAATTCTGAAAAATCATGGATGTTTTTTTGACTAGCTGATGTCTGTTTTTTTTTGTCAATAATTCGTTGGTTAAATAAATTTCACCCGCATCAGGTAAAATGAAACCATTCATTAAACGAATCAAAGTAGATTTCCCAGACCCAGTTTTACCAACTAAACCAAAAACATCCTTTTTTTGAATATCTAAATTAATGTTGTTTAATACTTTGTTTTCAAGATCATTTGTAACAAAGCTTTTATCAATATGCCTAAGCTTGATCATGTCTTCACTTCCTTACTATATCCATTATAAAGAAGCATACTCAAAAAATAAAAGGAATGAACCTATTAAAACTGATAAAACGAATGATTCGTTTTATTAACAATAAAAACATAAAAATGATATAATATATTCAACAAATAAAAGAAAAAGGTGTTTTTATGATTACAAATATAACCATTTCTAATATTCTATCGGTAAATGAAGAAGTTAGCCTTAATTTTTTAGCCTCAAAAGAAAAAAGACATTTAAATCATCTATTCATTCATGATAAAGACACAAAAGTTTTAAAAACTAAGATCATTATCGGCAAAAATGACACAGGAAAAACTAATATCATTAAAACCCTATCTTACTTAAAACAAATCTATGATCAAAGCCTTACAGTATTACCTAAAGATATCTACTATAAAAAACCTAACAACCATCAAAACTCAACTAAAATTGAACTAAGCTTTATAGAACAAAATCATCATTACCAATATGGTGTCATCTTTAATATTTATAACAAAGAAATTCATGAAGAATATTTGTATGAACTTAAATCAAAAAATAAAATAAAAAAATTCCACTTTCAACGAAAAGAAGTGGAAAAAGAAGTTTTTGATGAAAAAATTTCAAAAGCAGCTAAAGAAAGACTACAAGCTTATTTATATGATTTAAGATATGATAGAAAAACTTTATTAATTACTAAAATGAAAGATAAATACATCAGTGACTTTAAAGAATTAGAATTCTTTTATCACATCATTTCTTTTTTTAACAAACTCATTGTATATGTCGATGAAGAAACCTATCATTTTAAATACTTTTCGTATCACCAACATCATAAAATCATCCAGCAACTACTTAAACTTCAAATCCCTATTACACAAATGAAATACGAAGAAGTAACCTTAGACTATATTAGAATCGAATTAGGCAGACATAAATATGATAAGTGGTTAGAATATATTAGTTACTTAAAACATCATCAAAAAACAGAAGAACACATCTTCTTAATGTATGGTTATTTATATCGCGTCGTTTTTTTAAATGAATCTGATTTAAAAGTCTATTTAACAAAAGTTATGATTAGAGATACTCAAAAGTATTATCATGAGTTGTCCTCAGGATATAAACAAATCATCATGTATCTCATGTTATTTACTGCCAAAGAAGAAACCATTTTAGTCATCGATGATTTTGGATTACACACGCATCCTACAACGACTAAAACTTTACTACAAAACAATTTACCTTATCATAAACAACTCATCTTATCGACACACAACTTATTACTTTTAGATAATAGTTTGATTAGAAAAGATGAATTATGTATTTCAACCATGACGTTAAATGGCGCTATGTTTAAAAGGGTTGATCAATTTTTGATAAGAAATGACAAAAATCTCTTTAACGCCTATCTGGATGATATTTTTAAATAAAAAAATGATATAATGAAAAAAACATATAAGGGGGACTCAAAAATGTTATTTAAAAATTTTAATATTCTCTCACCTATGCAAACCTACATCATTATTGGTATGATAACAGCGATTGTGACATTCATACTCATCGCAATCATCCACCATTACAGAAAAAAGAGAAACGATCCAAAAAACTACAAAGCTTATGTGAAAAAAGAAAAACCAGCACCAACAAAACCAGAAACACCTATAAAAGCTAAACCAGCCAAAGAATTGGTCAATGAACTAGAAGAAGATGATCCAAGATATGCTATTTTAAGAGAATACATCTTAACATATGAAAAGGTTGTTTCACATAAAACATGGAAATATGAAAGATTTAAATTAAATGATCAAACTTTAATTAAATTTAGATTACAAGGTAAAACTAGAAGAATTTACTTTGACTTAAAAGAAGAGGATTTGAATAATCAAACCTATAATTTAGTCAATGAAGGACATATTCAAACCCATCAAGATACACCAATGATGTATCGAATCACTGGAAAACATGGGTTAGAACAAGCCAAAGAACTCATTGATTTTGTTTTAAGAAAACAAAACCTAGTTCAAGATAAAAAAGCATTAGAAACTCAAGTTCAAAATGAGACTGAAATCTTAAAAGAATTAGATCAACAAGAAGCATTAGAAGAAATCATACAACCAGAAGAAGCGTTAGAAGTAGAAACCAAAGAAGTTGTAGAAGAACC
This sequence comes from Phytoplasma sp., assembly GCA_012519065.1. Taxonomy (GTDB): domain Bacteria; phylum Bacillota_I; class Bacilli_A; order Acholeplasmatales; family Acholeplasmataceae; genus Alteracholeplasma. Next base: position 5,975 of record JAAYQV010000005.1, on the reverse strand, counting down.
AAAACAAGAAGAACCAGTAACTAAAGAAGTTATAGAAGAACCAACAACTACAGAAATTCTAGAAGAATCAAAAGAGGAAGAAACCTTAGAACCAATGTTAGAAAACCAAAAACCAGAAGGATTTTCATATAACTATAGTTTTACTGCAAGACTCTTACAAGCATCAGAAGAAACTAAAAGCAATTACTCAGAAATCAGAAGCTATCTTGAAAGTTATCCAGATATTAAAGTATCTGATTCCTGGGGCCAACAATCTTTCTTATATAAAGGAAGAACAATCGCCAAAATTAGAATTCAAGGAAAAACAATCAGACTCTATCTTCATTTAGATCCAACTCAATATGCAGGAACTAAATATAATATTTCAGATGAATCAAGTGTTAAAGCACATGCTCAAACACCATCTTTATTTAAAGTAAAAGGCTCAAGAGGGCTATTATACTCAAAAGACTTATTAAAAGATATGTTTGAAAAATTAGAAGTTAAACAAAATGAGTATGTGTTAAAAGACTACGGCTTAGCATATGAAGATCATGAAACACTCATTGAAAAAGGATTAATTAAAGTAACTGAAAAAGTAGATTTTTCTAAAATATAATAAGGTGGGTATAATCACTTAGTGTGTCTAATTTCAAAGACATTTGTGATTATACCTTTTTTGTATATTAATAGATATAAGTTTTATGTTTTAACTACTTAAAACAATCGAATATGCTTGTTTGAATATAAAACAATCAAATATGCTTGTCATATGTATGGGTGATGATAAGATGCTTTAAAATTATTAAGCGCATGATATAATTAAATTAAGCATATTCATAAAACATTTCAAACCATGAGCGATAGAATAAAAAAAAGCACAGAAGGATATCAACGGAACTGACCCAAAGGGTTGGGACTAATCGTATGAACGTTTTTACTATTAGAAAAACAACTCAAGGTTATGCAAATTATTTAGCGAAAAATCCTAAGAATAAAGAAAAAGGAATTGCGATTGGCTATGACAACCGCCATTTTTCAAAAGAATTTGCCAAAGAAGAGTTATGATGAGTTTTTAATGGATCTGGATTTTAGTGTTTTATCAGATGTTAAAGAATTAGAAAACATCTCAAATTCAATTACAGAACTCTTAGGTGGTAAAGAAGGTAACCAAGACCCAAAGTAGAAATGCAGGATTAGCAAAATACTACCGCAAACATCATATATAATCTTGCTCATCTTGGCATCTCAATTAAAGATAGTGAGTACTTTGATATTGAGGTTTATGGAAAACTAATTGAATTAGAAGTTAAGACTATGTCTAATGATACACCAACAAGACGAGCTACTCAAAAGGATATTGATTTATTTTTGCTTTAAATAATCATTATGTTATAATTAGAAAAACAATTGAGCAGTGGAGGAATTTTATGATAACAATAATAAGATCTGATGAAGTTGCAGAAACTAGAGATTATTTAGCAGAAATTTTTGTTGATGGATTTTATGTATGGCTTAAATATTTTTCTAAGGATAAAGATAAGCTTATTAATGCTTTAAACACATTTGAAAGAGGTGACGTTAGTGATTGAATTAAAAGGAATTAGTCGTGTTTATAAACCTAAAAAAGGGGAACCGGTTCGAGCGCTTGATAACGTTGATTTATCAATTGGTGAAACGGGTATGGTTTTTATACTTGGAAAATCAGGTTCAGGGAAATCGACTTTACTAAACGTGATTGGTGGCTTAGATATCTATGATAGTGGTGAGTTAATAATTCAAGGTAAATCAAGTAAAGATTTTAAACAAAGTGATTTTGACTCTTACCGTAATACTATGATTGGATTTATATTTCAGGAATACAATATTTTAGACGACTTTACCGTCGCACAAAATATCGGACTTGCTTTAGAATTGCAAGGACAAAAAGCTACTTCAGAGCGGTTAAATGAAATTTTAGAAGCCGTTGATCTAGGCGGATACGGGGCTAGAAAACCTAATGAGTTATCTGGTGGCCAAAAGCAAAGAGTGGCGATTGCAAGAGCGTTAGTAAAAGATCCTAAAATTATTATGGCTGATGAGCCAACGGGTGCTTTGGATAGTGAAACTGGAACTCAAGTTTTACAAACCTTAAAGAAATTATCTAAAACTAGACTAGTCATTGTTGTTTCACATGACCGTGATTTCGCATACGAGTATGGTTCTAGAATTGTTGAATTTAAAGACGGACAAATTATTCGCGATGTCAGTAAATACCAAGAAGAATCATATAGCGGTGAAGAAAGTGCAATAACGTTTAATAATGATGGTTTTTCTATTTCAGCAGGTTATCAATTAACTACTGAGGATTTAAGAGTTATTAACGAGTATTTAGCTAAATCAAAGAACGAGGTTCAAGCGTTAACACACGTTGAACAAACAGCTTACACCAATGGTGAAGCAACATTCGTTCAAACTATTCAAAATGATATCAAAATGAGTGGTGAAACATATCAACCAATCCGCTCTAAAATGCCATTTAGAGCTAGTTTGAAAATGGGTGCTTCAGCACTAAAACACAAAAGAGTTAGATTAGTGTTTTCAATTATTTTAGCTTCAATTTCACTAGCTTTATTTGGTTTAGCGGACACTTTAGGAAGTTACAATAAATATGATGCCACGGTTTCATCTTTAAGAGATTCAGAAGTTGATTATTTATCATTTTCGGCTAGTGAAAAAATAGAAGAAAACAACTATAGTTATTATACGGAAATGTTAATGTCTGATGAACATTTGAAACCACTAAATGAGATTAGTGATACCATCACTTTTCAACCGATAATTGGAGCATCTAGATATTCTGGTAATAGAGATAGATTTGCATATTATCATAATATTGGTAACAACGGCGGTGATCGAGCATCGGCTATTTTAATTCCTAATTCAGCTGGTTTCATGGAATTTAAAAATAACACTAATGCTAGTTTCGATTTAAAATATTTTGGACCAACCCCAACCCTACCATTAGGAATTAATGATATTATTATTACTAAATACATTTATGATGTTTTTAGACAATATGATTATCGTGATATTGAAACTGATACAACTACTACCATTGAAAGCCCGCAAGATTTAATTAATAAATCGATTAAGCTTAATGGTGAAGACTACCGTATTGTTGGAATTGTTGATACGGGGGTTAATTTGGAACGCTTTGAAGTTCTAAATTCGCCGACTACAGATTTTTCAATCGGCACCATGCTACTTCAAAATGAATTTGAAAATTTAATGAATTATAGTTATCATAATGTGTTCTTTATTAGTAAAGAACGCTTTGAAAGTTTAAAAATTAATGTCTTTAGCAATAACGTTAACATGTCTTACCGCAATAATGGTTTTGATAATTATATTCATTCATTCTACGAAAGAAATTCTTTACCGAGCGAAAATGTTGTCTATGCTAAAAATAAAACTGCAAGTCAATTAACTGATAAAGATATTTTAATTAATGCTATCACTTTTGCTGCAATCCAAGAAGAGTTCTTAGCTGGTAAAGTTGAAGAAGCCGATGTAATAGAGGAACTATATAATAGAAGAAGTATTGAAGAAATAAGAGTTGAAGCAGTCAAACAATATGGAGAAGGAAATGTTAAGCCTATTTCAGAATGGGATGAATATGATAAAACTAACTACGGATATATGTATTTGAATACATATTATTGGTTATATAATGAAATTCGTTTAAATTTAGAAATTGCCTTTATGAATGATCTTAACGCTTTTGATATTACATTAACATCAACGACATATAACTCACAAGGACAAGAGCAAAAAACTAATCATACTTTTAATGTTGTTGGAGTGTATAATTATTCAGCAAGTGATTCATCCTATGGTCCTACGATGGCTATAAGTAGAGAAACTGGTGAAAGTCTAAAGCTTAGACTTGAAGGTCCATACACTAGCGCAATTGCCCCAATCTTAAATAATTCTAATGATGTTTTAAAGAAATACGCCATTTTCCATTTTGATAATGACGGTTCTGTTCAATATTCAATGCGAAATGCTGTAATGGCAACGTTAGATAATGTTAATAGTCTAATCGAAGTATTATCACAAGTATTTTTATATGTTGGCATTGGATTTGCTGTGTTTGCTTCACTATTATTGCTTAACTTTATTGGCACATCTGTCAGTTATAAGAAACAAGAAATTGGTATTTTAAGAGCAATTGGAGCCCGCGGAAAAGATGTTTTATCAATCTTTTCAAAAGAAGCCTTGATCATTGCTTTAATTAATTATGTCATTGCGATGACAGGAGTAATTATAGCAACTATCTTATTAAATAATCTATTACGTGAACAATATGGACTACTAATTACCATTCTAAACCTAGGTATTAGACAGTTTTTATTAGTCTTAGCTGTTAGTATTGGTGTTGCTTATATATCAGCTGCAATTCCTGTTTTCAGAATTGCTCGCAAACGACCAATAGATGCGATTAGAGACAAGTAATAAATAAAAGCTTTAATAATATTGATAAAAAAGACTAATTAGACGGAACTGACCCAAAGGGTTGGGACTAAATAAAAAAAATGCACTTCTATTAGTTTCATTGTAAAATGAAATTAATGGAGGTGTTTTTTAATGTCTAGAAAAAAGAATACATTTTATACAGAAGATATCAAACTTAAAGCAATAGAAATGAAAGCCGAAGGTATCCCAGTAAAAGTTATAAAAGAAAAAGGCATCATCATGAGTATGTCCCGAAAGGGAAATACTGCTGACAATGCCTTGATTGAATGTTTTCATGGTAATTTAAAGCATGAAACATTCTATTTAGAACCCCATCTACAAAGTTCTAATGAAATTGTATCAGAAACTGTGATAGAATATATAAAATATTATAATGAAACTAGAATACAAGCTAAACTTAATTACTTATCACCTATAAACTATAGGATGATACATAATGATGTTTAAATTCTTTTTATTCATTCTTATTAGATTGGGTCAGTTCCCAACATTGATACAATACTGTGCTTTTTCGTATACTAAGACTGAGAGTTATCTCTTGGTCTTTTTCTTTTATAGATTAGAGTGTATAATACACTTGAAGGAACAGTTAATATTTGATCTTAAAGATCGTGAAAGCTTATATACCTTGAGTATTTATTAAGCCTGTTCCTTCCATTAAAACAACGTGGGCTAAGAGGATGATGACTCTTAGCTTTTCTTTTTTTATAGGCATGTAAAAAAAGAAAGTTTTGAAACTAAAGAACGTGTGGTTTTTTGAGACTAGGATCTCGTATAAAAAAATGTTCTATATTTCATGTTTATATCAAAAGACAGTTTATATCTAATTGGTCCATGAGACCGTATCAATTACGAAAATAGTCTTGATTTTGAATATGAAACAAAACCACAAGATGGTGAAAGGAGCGGTTTTATGAAAAAACCATGTATTGCCTTAGATGTATCTAAGGGAGAAAGTTATTACCAAGGTTTTATATCCATCGATAAACCTATTGGTAAAGCTAAACCAATAACTCATTCAAAAGAGGGTTTTGATGAAGTTATTAGTATGGCTAAAGAAATTAAAAAAGAACATGGAGATATCCTGTTCATTTTTGAAGCAACCGGCATTTATCACAAAGGATTACAAATGTATTTAGAAGATAATAACGAAAAATATATTATCCTAAACCCTTTAGAAGCTGCCAAGATTAGAAAGAGTCAATTGAGAGCCACTAAAACTGATAAACGGGACTGTAAAAATATCGCTAGTGCTTATTTTTTAAGGAATTATAGAATCCATAATAAGCAAGATGATGTATATGAGGAACTAAGAGTTTTAAATAGACGTTATGGCTTCTTAGTGCAACAATTGAGGATGCTTAAGGTAGAGTTTAGAGCATATCTAGATATAGTTTACCCAAATTTTGATGAATTATATTCTGATATGTACACTCAGATTCCAATCGCGATTATAAGAAATAATCTTCATCCTAACT
>JAAYQV010000119.1 GCA_012519065.1 Phytoplasma sp. | reverse complement strand
TTTTTAACCTAAATAAGCAGAAAACATCCAGATATGTTTTTCAAAAGATGTCATTGTAGCAATAGCTAAATCCGCTGTTACTTCATCGCCTAAATCTTGGGCTAAAACCAATAAAGCTTTTAATTCATCATTCATGATTTTAAAATCATTAACAACTGCTAAAACCATGTCATTACATTTTTCTTCATCAGCTTCTTTTAAAGAAGTCGCTTGTAAATAGCCTTTTAAATTTGAAATAGGTTTTCCACCAATGATAATTAATCTTTCAGCAAATTCATCATACAACTCATTGATTTCATCATACAACTCTTCAAATTTCTCATGTAAAGTAAAGAATCCTGAGCCTTTAACATACCAGTGGTAATGATGTAATTTTGTAAAGAAAACACTCAAATTAGCCACTTGCTTATTTAATGCACTATATAATTTTTCCATAACTTTCACCTCTAATTATATTGTATCACTATCTTCCTTTTTTCACCAATAATTGGCAATATAAAATTTATAAAAGATACAATATGTGATACAATATAAAAGGTAAAGAGGGATTAATATGATAAATTTCAAATACATCAAACATAAAAAACAATTCTACTTAGGCTTTGGATTTAAAATCATCGAAGTCCTTTTAGAGTTGTGTTTACCAATCTTTATGGCAAGTCTTATAACCTATGGTTTTAAAGAAGGAAAAATTGAACAGGCCTATTTAATGTTTGGGTTAATCATTATTTTTTCTATCCTAGGTTATTTATCAACCATTTTTGCCCATAATTTAACGGCCAGAGTATCACAAAACTATGCCTATCAACTCAGAAAAGCTCTTTTTAATAACATACAAGACATAGGTTTAGAAGATGTTAATGAATTTTCTCCCACCACTTTAACTAACCGAATCAACACCGATGTTAATCATATTCAAAATGGACTAGCAATGACCATGCGTATAGCAAGTAGAGCTCCTGTTTTAATGATAGGAAGTTTAATCGCGCTATATATCATTAGTTTTAAAGTAGCTTTAGTTTTAACCATTAGTTTACCAATGATCATTTTTATTTTGATGATGATCATGAAAGTATCTATGAGAAGTTTTAAAACTTTTCAAGTGGAAAACGATGATTTAATTACTGTAGTTAAAGATAATAGTGAAGGCGCTCGAATGATTAGAGCGTTTGCTCAAGTGGAACATGAAGAAACCAGATTTAAAAGAAAAAACGATAGACTTTCAAAAACAATGATCCATTTAGGGAAAATAACGTCTTTATCCTCACCGTTTACCATTTTATCCATGAATGTTGTCTTAGTCATTATGATCTATTTTGGTGCACTAGATGTTAATTTAGGCACCCTATCACAAGAACAGTTAATTCAAATCATTAACTATGTGACACAACTAACCCTAGCCATCATTTCAACGATGAATTTAGTTCTTTTATATACCAAAGCACAAGCAGCTTCTTTGCGTGTTAAAGCTGTATTAAATAAAGAAAAGACCATTAAAAATAAAAAAGATAGTCTCATATTAGATAACCAAGCTTTAGATATAGAATTTAAAAATGTAACCTTCACATACAAAGGACATAGCAAACCAACACTTGAAAATATCAATTTTAAAATATATCCAGGGCAAACGGTTGGTATAGTTGGTTTAACTGGATCTGGTAAAACAACCTTAGTTGATTTATTGTTAAGGTTTTTTGATGTGACAAATGGATCAATTTTACTTAATGGATATGATATTAAAGCATACGATATTCATCATTTAAGAAACCGTATTGCCTATGCCTTACAAAAACC
>JAAYQV010000118.1 GCA_012519065.1 Phytoplasma sp. | reverse complement strand
GTATTGCTTGTTTAAATAAAATATATACAAAGGATATAAATCAAAAAAGGAGAAGAAAACACTAAAGCAAGAAAAATTGAGTAAATAGTGAAAATTGTGGGTGGTATCAGTTACTTATTTTCGCATACTAAGACTGATAGATATTATGAGTGGGTAACCTAAAAATAAGAAAGTTTAATAAGTCTTTAAATTGATTCTAAAAAGCGAACTTAGTTGATTTATGACCATCAACTCGGTGAAATATTTATGAAATGCCAATAAACTCGGTACGGACAAGACAATCAAATTAACTTAACAAGTTATGAAGAAGTTTGATGAATCTTTATATGTAGTAGAAATGTATCAAGATGATTACTACCCTAATTTTCTAGTGAATAAGGTTAAAACTGCTCTAATGAAAGTTGTAGACTTTCTAGAAACCGAAGATCATAATATGAAAAAAATTCAAAACCGTTTTGACATTGCAATGAAAGAGACAAATAATTTAATAGATGAATTTGATGAAAACGGTAGTGAAATTGAAACTTTTGCAAGAGAATCTATCGGACAAACTGTAACCGGTATTATCAAACATCTTCAACTTGATTTAGACTGTGAAACAGCTATGCAAGAAAGAGATTGGTAGATTTTACTTTGCAGTAGAAGTTTCAGGATACATTCTTTCAGCAACTCTTAGAATAATTCTAAGAGTTTTAGGAATCATTACAAAATTTAGTGAAGACATCATAAAAACAAATACTGGATTAGAAGAAGATTTAAATAAACTAAAAGTGTTATATGAAAAGGGATTAATTACAGAATCAGAATATCAACACCTAAGATTCAGAAAAATTAATAAAGTATAGATAGCAAAAGATGGTGACTAATAAGGACCATCTTTTTATTTTAATAAGCAAACCAGTGGCTTAAACAAGATAATGATATAAAATAGGAATAAAGGAGAGTGTTATAATGAAAATAGAAATATGGTCAGACTTTGCATGTCCATTTTGTTATATAGGAAAGACAAGATTTGAAAATGCCTTAAAAAAATTTGCTCATAAAGATAAAATAGAGGTAATATATAAATCATTTATATTAGATCCTCAAGCCCCTTTGAAAACGACCAAATCTGCTATCGAAGAACTAGCGTTAAGTAAAGGAATTGAACTTAAAAAAGCAGAAGCAATGTATGAAAATGTCGCAAGAATGGCTAGGACAGAAGGATTAAGTTACAATCTTGATAAAATACAAGCGACCTCAACTAATGATGCACACAGACTATTAAAATGGGCTTATGAAAACAATAAAGGAAAAGAATTAACAGAAAAACTATTTGAAGGTTATTTTACTTTAGGATTAAATATAGCAGATCATGAAACCCTCATCAATATAATTAAAAAACTAGATTTAAATATTGATCAAGCAAAAGAAATATTAGCCACCAACAGCTATGAACAAGCCGTTCAATTAGATCTTAAAGAAGCCTATGACTTAGGTATTACATCAGTTCCTACATTTGTTATCGATAGAAAATACGGCATTAGCGGTGCACAAAAAGAAGGTTATTTTTTAGAAATGATCAAAGACACCTACGATGAACTTTACCCTAAAAACTTGAAAATGGTTAAAGAAGACTTATCGTGCACAGCAGATGGATGTGAATAAAAAATCCTTTACTTTTGTGAGGAACTAAACCTAAATTGACAAAACTTAGTCACATGGTATAATCAAACATAGAAAGAGGTGAGCGCAATGGAAGAACCGCAGAGTAGATTCATAAAAAACAACAATTTCAAAAGAATCAATCAAGCGTTAAAGAAACATTACCCCATGCCTCATCATGGATCTTTTTTGTGATGTTATTTAACGCCTGAGGGCGTTTTTTTTATGCTCTTTAATTAAAGGAGGAAACACCATGAAAAAGAATAAGAAAAAAAATGAAATTTTAGAAGTAAAAATTGAACATCAAATTGAAACCTCTTCTAGATTAGACCATCAATCTTTATTTCTAAAATTTGATTCAAATCCAAATGGATTAACCACAGACAAAGCAGAGTCAAAGCTTATTGAATTTGGCAAAAATAAAATAGAAACAAAGAAAAATAAAAGCAAATTTTTAAGATTATTAGATGCTATCATCAACCCTTTTAACTTAATCCTACTCTTGGTTGCGATAGTAACTTTATTTACCGATGTTATTTTTACAAAAGACAAACCCGACTATTTAACCGCAATCATCATTTTATTATTAGTCCTTGTCTCAAGTGCGCTTGCATTTATCCAAAACGAAAAATCACATAACGCCGCAGAACAACTATCTAAATTAGTAACAAACAAGGTCACAGTACTAAGAGATGGTAATTGGATAGAACTTATGACAGAAAACATTGTTCCAGGTGATATTTTAAAATTATCAGCAGGCGATATAATCCCTGCTGATATAAAGTTTTTAACAACCAAAGATACCTTTGTTGCCCAAGCCGCCTTAACAGGTGAGTCATATCCAGTAGAAAAATATGCAGAACTTAAACAAGAAACATATGATTCCATCACAGATCTAGATACCATTGGTTTTATGGGGTCTAACATGATCAGTGGAAGTGCCACCGCTATTGTTCTAAATACAGGAAATCTAACCTATTTTGGGTCTATGTCAAAAACTCTATCTGGAGATAAAGCCATTAAAAGCTTTGAAAGAGGTATTAATTCAATTAGCAAATTACTGATTAGATTAACTTTACTTATGGTTCCAATCGTCTTTTTAATTAACGGTATTTTAAAAGGTGATTGGGGACAATCTTTACTATTTTCAATTAGTATAGCTGTAGGGCTAACTCCTGAAATGCTGCCGGTTATTATGACCACCACCCTTGCAAAAGGTGCTATCACTATGTCAAAACACAAAGTCATTATTAAATCATTAGGGACCATTCAATCCTTTGGAGAAATGGATATTTTATGCACAGATAAAACAGGCACCCTAACAGAAGATAAAATCGTTTTAGAAAAATATATGAACCTACACGGTCATGATGATCAAAGAGTTTTAAGACATGCCTTTTTAAATAGTTATTTTCAAACAGGATTAAAAAACCTTATTGATATGGCAGTCATCAACCGCTCATATGATAAAGGATTTGATCAACTCATAGAAAACTATATGAAAGTAGATGAAATTCCTTTTGATTTTTCAAGACGCCGCATGAGTGTTGTTTTAGTTGATAAAAACCATAAAAGACAACTTATTACCAAAGGTGCTGTAGAAGAAATGCTTCAAATATGTAGTTATGTAGAAATAGATGGTCAGGTTTTACCAATGTCAGAACAGTATTTAGCTCATGCAATGAAAACATATGAAAAACACAATAATGAAGGTTTAAGAATCTTAGCAGTAGCTCAAAAAAACGAAGTCCCACAAGAACACGTTTTTAGCATTAAAGATGAATCAGAAATGGTTTTAATTGGATTTATCGGGTTTTTAGATCCACCAAAAAAATCAGCCAAAAAAGCCATTGATAAACTACGAGAACATGGTGTGAGAACCATAGTTCTAACTGGCGATAGTGAAGGTGTAACAGCTAAGGTATGTGCTGAGATAAATATTGATGCACAAACCATCGTTTTAGGAAACGATGTAGAAAAAATGTCTGATGAAACATTAAGCGAGGCCTTAAAAAAACATGATGTTTATGCTAAACTTTCACCAAATCAAAAACAAAGAATTGTTGGCATACTACAAAATGACGGACATACCGTAGGATTTATGGGTGACGGTATTAATGATGCATTAGCTCTCCATCAAGCAGATGTTGGTATTTCAGTTGATTCGGCAGTAGATATTGCCAAGGAAACAGCAGATATCATCTTATTAGAAAAAGATTTAATGGTATTAGAAGAAGGAGTTGTAGAGGGTAGAAAAACATTTGGAAACATCATGAAATATCTTAAAATGGCCGCAAGCGGTAACTTTGGAAACATGATTTCTGTCATCATCGCAAGTATCTTTCTACCTTTTTTACCGATGCTGCCAGTTCATTTATTAACACAAAACCTTTTAAACGATTTTTCACAAATAGGAATGGCATTTGACGATGTAGACGAAGCATATTTACTAAAACCACAAAAATGGGATCCTAAAGGACTTAAAATATTCACATTCATTATGGGGCCTTTAAGCTCAATATTTGATGTTCTATGTTTTATAGTTTTATGGTATGTCTTAAGAATAAACACCCAAGATTTAGCACCACTATTTCAAGCAGGGTGGTTTGTCTTTGGAACCATTTCACAAGTGCTAGTCATCTATGTTATTAGAACTCAAAAAATAGCATTCATTCAAAGTAAACCGGCAAAACCACTTTTAATATCTACCATCATCATTACAGGAATTGCTTTATTAATAGGATTTACACAAATTGGAGTTGCAATTGACCTATATGTCTTACCAGTATCTTTTATTTTATGGCTAGCCATTCTTTCACTTTTATATATGATTAGTGCAGAATGGGTAAAAAAATGGTATCTTAAAAAATATAAGGTTTGGTATTAAGATAGATAAAAACTTGATAATATGAGTGATGAATGATAAAATCTAGTTATAGAAACACAAAAAAGGAGAACAGAGAAATGAAAAAAAAGATATATATATCTACCATCGGTTTTCTAATATTTACCTTTTTTCTAACAACAGCCTTGCTAGTTAACCATTACTACCCGCTTGCAACATCAGAAGCAACTTGGCTATTTATGCTAAGTCAAGGCATAAGTTTATTGATATTATTGTTTGCTATAGGATTTCTTCTCATACGAAAAAGAAAAACACCTAGATTCTCAATTGTGGTCATAACAACTCTTTGTATTCAGTTATTACCTTGGGGAATTTATGGATTTGTATCAGGAGATAAGCCACACATCATCTTATCATCTGTCACGATTTTTCTAGCAGTTATCATCTACACATTAGTTTTAATGCTTGACGATATTTTTAAAAGCAAAGATAGTCGCTAAAATAAGCGACTATTTTTTTTTATAGAATAACTAGAACATCAAAATATAAAATGATATAATTAATACAGATAATACAGTTTGAGAGACTAACTATCTAAAGTCAAGTGATAAAAAATAATCAATACTAAAAGACCTAATAAAAGGCCAAAATTAATAGTATGAAGGTAAATAATTAGCTACAGATCACTTAACCTTATTTATATCAAAT
>JAAYQV010000117.1 GCA_012519065.1 Phytoplasma sp. | reverse complement strand
TCATACATGTATGGTGAGTATTCTATATCTCCTAAAGTCCTTGCAAAGGCCATAGCAGCTATTTCACTTAAGACTCTTAAGTTTGATTTGTGCTCATATCCAAAAAGCTTCCAGAGGGTTATTTTCTTGGTTTGTGTATAGATTTCTTTCTTATACTTGTTTTCTACATAGTGAAAGATCTCGTGTGATAATAAGACATTTTGTATTTTTTGATTGCTAAAGTCATCTGTGTTAATATCTTCTAAGTTTGATGCAAAGCGAGCTGTTTTTGCAATAGGTGTTCTCATTAAGGTTACTTGATTTGGCGTTGTAAAAGTAGCAAAAAAAATTCTTTTACTTCCCGGTTTAGAATCCCCTATGTTAACTTGAATACCTAACTTATCAGCGATTTTGAAAGGATCTTTTGTTTGAGTCTCTTCCATAATCTTTTTAGCATATAAAACACCACATAAATCTGCTTCATGAATGAGTTCATCATATGTTTCTGGTTTAATTTTTCTGTATAAGATATCTCTTTGTATTGCATAACGACCCCAAACCTCTACGGGGAGTTTTTTTAGTTCTTGTAGCATCGTATTAAAAGATACTTCTTGGTTTGTCATCTTGTTCACCTCATATGTTTATTAATTAGCCTCCCAATAAATTGGGAGGCCAACTATTTTTAATTTAATTTATAAATTATAGTCCATACATGAAGAATGCTAAGAATACTAAGATAATTGAAAGAATATATCCAGTAGGTATAGACATCTTCATAAAGTCTTTAGGACTTACGTTTGTATATCCGAATCCCCATGCAACCCATGACTGTGTCATGTCAAGATGCTGTGGAACGATGGTTGATACTGAGAATAGTGCGTAAATAAATGGAATACTTAAAGCTATTGCTGTTGAATCACCTAATCCAACAAATACGATTGTTGCAAAAGCTGCACCTGAACCAACTAAGTTTGTAGGTCCACGGAAGAAACTAAATACTGCACCAAATCCAAATAGGAATGTTAATCCAATGGCGTTGGTTGGGATGATTTGTCCCAGAACTGATTTTAAGTAAGGTACGTTTAGTCCTGCTGCGTTATTAAACATAGCAAGTGCTAATAAGAATCCGATCATTGGAGCAACATCCATTGCACCGTCTGCGAAGAATTTAGAGATTCTACCAACAACTTTTTTATATCCACCACGTAGGTTTCCTGTAGTTATAAGTGCATAAACACTGGCTAGTAAGAATGCTAGAATGGTTGAGAATCCTGTATAGTTAACTAATTCCCCAAGTAAATTTTCATATTTAAGCATATTAACTACTGTAATTAAAACAACAGGAATTAATACTGCAAACCATGAATACCATGGTGCGTTTGTATCAGATGATTGACCTGCTTGGTCTGGTGTATCAACTGCCCATGCATAGGTTTTCTTTTTAAATCCTAAAGCAATGTTAGACACTAAGATAACTCCAACTACAATAATTGCTAGTCCGATCCAACCAAATATTGCATAATTACCATACGTGAATCCATCAAGAGCTAAGTATGTTTGTGAAGTTTCACCTAAAGCATTTTTAGCTGCATTTACTAAGATCCCATGATATTGTGAGAAGTTAACTGGGTTTACTAAGATACCAGCCATAACTGATCCCATAAATGAGAATAAAGCAACACCTGCTGGAATACCTATTGTTAATAAGATTGGAAGTACAATAACCGCAATAGCCATTACTGGTCCAATGCCTGTCATATTAACAAATAATACTGATGTAACAACTGATAGTAATCCCAGTGTTACTCGTGGTTGGTCTCCACCAAGTTCAACCGTCTTTTTAATAATGGTTGAAGCGATGTTAGTCTCAATTAAGATACGCCCGAAGAATGCACCAAAGAAGATATTAGTTAAGATTGAAGCTCCATATCCCTGAGGCCCATCTTGGAATACATGCTTAAGACTTACTAAGATACCTTCAAAGGTGTTTTTACCTATGAAGTAATCGTTACCAAATTCTGCGTGGTTTCCAATAATTGAATGTCCAACAACTCCCAATACGGTCCAAAAGACTGCCATTAAGAAGAATCCTACCATTAAGTTATATCCTTTAACACAGTAGAATACTAAAAACAAAATACTTAAAATTAATACTACACCAATAATCATTGCTGTAATTGACTGATAATCCATTTAGTTTTCACTCCTTTTTATTTGTATACTGTTTTTTTTGTTCCTATTTAACTTTAGAGCTACTACTTAATTGTTTTCACTCCCTTCATCTGTTCTCAGCTCTAAACTTTGATAAACTTGATTAATGTTGCTGATATATTTACACACGTATTTTTGGTTTTGTGTGTAGAAAACAAGTGTTCCAAAAGTGATGATTGGGACTTTGTATTTTTTTATTTTCATAATATCATTTATTTGAATATAGTATTTTTGATTGTCTAAGCTAACTAGTATCAATTGGTTACCTTTTTTTGAGATTATGATATCATATCTTTTTAAGTGTTTTTTTATTTCTCTATAAGGGGCTATACAGAAAAACACAATGATAGATGTTAGAGCCCAACTATATAAGCTTGTGACTTCTAAAAAATTCACTGCATATAATAGAATAACCGGTAATAGACAAAATACTATGATGATAATATTTAAATAAAATGCTGCATTGCTTTTTTTTCCCATAATTCCCTCACTTTAGTAAGCGTTTTCATTTATTGATAAAAAAATAATCTTTATTTATTTATATTGTATCATTTTTAAGCATTTTATTCTACTTTTTTTTTTGTTTTTTGATGATTTTTTGAAGATTTTTTGGTAAAAATGAGTTTATCCGTTCTATTTAAAGTTTGATAAAATATTTGACACATAATGCTAATAGTTTTCTTTTACTGCTTTGGAACTCAACCTTTAAAAATATATAACAAACACAAGTAACTGCTTGTTGTTTTTAAACATTAAAAAGACACATTTATGAAATAAAATTAATAGATGTGTCTTTTTTATTTAGTTTCACACTTGAGCAGTGGACTCTATTCTTATTTTAGTTTATATATTTCGTTATATAAAAGTGGTGAATGTGGTAAGTCTGTCATGATTTTTGAAAAGTGCACTGCAGCTATTTCTCCTACTAATGAAAGAGTCACCTTACTGTTAAAGAGTCCAAATATTTTTGTATCCAAATGTTTTTGTTTGGTATAACTTTCAGGATACATCTCTTCTAAATGATGAAACAGTTCATGCATTAAGATCGTGTCTTTTAATTTTTCTTGATTAACTTGGTCTAATTTAAATCTTTTAATGTTTTTTAAAATTAGGTTAATCGCTGAAAAGTTAATCGTAATTTTTTTACTTTTAAGGCTATAATACCCTAAATACTGAACACCATAAGAAGCTTCTTCTTTAACATAGTCTAATGGGACATCCAAAGAAATCATATAACTCATTGGTTGATCTTTTATACCGTATGTTTCGATTAAAAGACTTTTAAATGCTTCTGCTTGTTTCATTGATTTATCAATTAATTCATTTTCCTTCTCTTGGTTAATTTTTCTAGCAAAAGGACTATTTCTAATCACTTCTCTATACCATTTGATATCTGACTTATTAACTAACTGATCAATTTTTTCTTTTTCAAATCCCATAGTTACACCCTTTCAATTACCCCATGAAAATGAAGTATGCTAAGAATATATTAATTGCTGCAATTGCCCATGCCCATAAGATGTTTGTCTTAATGTATGTATTAGGTTCATATTTAGCATATGATAGTGCCCACATACCCCAAGATTGTGTTGGACAGCTTTGAGCAACGATTGCTACTGGTTGTACATAGAATAATACGAATAATAGTGGTGAAACAACTGTTCCTGCTGGGCCATAAATAATGGTAGCCATAACGCTTGCTAATGCAATACCTGAACCCCAAATCATAAATGGTCCTCTAAATAATGCAAGTGGAGCTAATACAACAAAGATTGATACAATAACGAGTGGTTTAGCTACAATCCAGTCTAATGAATTACCTAATGCTGCTCTTAAGATAGGACCTGCTATGTCATTACCAGCCGCTGTTGAGAACATGTTCATAACTAGTAACATACCAATTAATAATGCAACGTCTGAAATACCATTAAATAATGATTTTTGTGATGTTTCAACTGCTTTTTTCATTGATTTTAAATTACCTGTTACTAATAATCCTAACACAATACCTACAACAAATGAAGTAATTGCTGCAAAATCTGTTGCTAAGGTAACTACTTGGCCTGCTGGTGTAGTCATTTTAATGATTGTATTAATCAGTACAACTAATAATGATAGAAGGATAGGTATAAATGGTACTAAGAATGCAATCCCCTTAACATCAGCCTCTTCTACTGCATCATCTGTCATAGCCCATGCTTTGATTTTGTCTTTTGAAAAGTATAGGTTAAATACGATGAATCCTAACATAATAACAACGTGAACTGCAAATGCTATCCAAGCAAACATTGTGAAGTTACCTGCTATTGCTTGATCCCAAATTCCTACAAATAATGGGTTTTGAGAGAATTGAATGCTGTATCCTGAGTTAACATACATACCAGCTGCAACCGCCATTAAGAATGAACCTACTGCAACTTTTTTATTTACACCAATAGTTAATAAGATTGGTAAGATAATAGCACCAATTGCCATAACACTACCAGGACCAAAAATACTTGTAAATAATAAAGCCGTTACAATTGCTAAAGCAACAACTGTAATACCTTGTTTATCACCTGATAACTCTACAACTCTTTTAATTAGTGCTTTTGCAATTCCTGTATCTACGATGACTCTACCAAACCAGC
Source organism: Phytoplasma sp. (assembly GCA_012519065.1). Classification (GTDB taxonomy): domain Bacteria; phylum Bacillota_I; class Bacilli_A; order Acholeplasmatales; family Acholeplasmataceae; genus Alteracholeplasma. The sequence continues at coordinate 1,444 of JAAYQV010000117.1, read as the reverse complement.
TGGCAAAGATAATAACTGTAGTTGTTGTTCCATATTTAATTGGCCCTTCACTATAAATTAAGTTAATATTTGAGACAACTAAGTTCCAGCCATCTGCAAATGTTTTAATCTCATTTGCACTAATTCCGTTCCATACACTATATATTGTTCCTAACATAAACCAGAAAGTTGCTGTTATGAACAATCCAATAATTAGGTTACCACCTTTCATACAGTAGTAAACGAATCCTACTAAACTTACTAAGAATAGTATTGCTGCGATAATTGCAAATATTTGCATTTTGTTTTTCCGTTCCCTTTCCTTTTTATTGATTCTTTTTTAAAATTTTATTTTAAAATCTGTAAATCTTTCAATATTTTTTCTATTGATTATCACCTCTATGTCTTTTTTTATTAATCTATAATAAATATTTATCTAGTGTTTTTCTTACTGCGTGTTTCCCATCGTTTAATTCGTTAAAATAAGAAACCACAGTTTCTGCTAATCCAGCAGACACTAGGTTTAAACCAAAGATTTTCTCATCTTCTAACAATGATCTAACTTGGTCTAATTTAATTTTATCCCCTAAATTAATATCTTTGACATAGCCGTAGGCATACTCATATAGAGGGTCCGGGCTAACTTCAAATTTTCTTCCATTATCTTCAATTCCCATAAGATATCTAAGCCATCCTGCTAATACTAATGGAATAATTTTTAAATCTTTAATGTTTAAACTTTCATCTTTTAGATAAGCTTTAATGGTTTCACCAAATCTAATAGATAATTTTTGTGAGGTGTCAGTAGCAATCCTTTGTGGGCTATCTGGCATAAATGGATTTGGTAATCTAACCTCAATAACCTCATCGATAAATGCTTTAGGATCAATGATTCCTGGGTTTACAACTACTGGCAATCCTTCTGTATATCCAACTTTTTTTATCATTGAAACTAAAGTCGGATCTTTCATTTGCTCAGATATTTTTGAATATCCTAATAAACATCCATAAATAGCTAAAGATGTGTGTAGCGGATTTAAACAAGTAGTTACTTTCATTTTTTCAACTTTATCTACGGTTTCTTTATCAGTGAAAATAACACCTTCTTGTTCTAATGCTGGTCTCCCGTTTTTAAAATCATCCTCAATAACTAAATATTGCGCTTCTTCTGCGTTTACATATGGAGCAATATATGTATTTTTAGTGGTTATAAATGTTTCGACATCTAAAAATCCATCGTTTTTTAACATATCTGCCACCAATCCATCTGGTCTTGGTGTAATTTTATCAATCATGCTCCATGGATAAGCAATTTGTGTGTTTAAATAAGTGATAAAGTCTTGTTCTACTAATTTGTTTTCTACCCAATGTTGTGCAATATCTAAAATAGAATTTTTTAGTTTAGTTCCGTTATGTGAATAGTTATCCATACTTACTAATGTTAAAGGTGCTTTATTTTTTAAAT